>JAUXGP010000119.1 GCA_030621995.1 Psychrilyobacter sp. | reverse complement strand
TGTGTAAATTTGTGCAATCACAGGAATCTCGAAGTTATAATCTCAAGATCTGATTAAGTTCAACTACAGAGTTGTTTTCATAACTCTAAGTTTCAGTTATGTGACTGGTTATTTTTTTAGCATTTAAATTTAATATTAAATTAGGAGATAGAATAACCCATCTCCTAACTTAAGTATTATCTTTTTATTTCCCCCATCTGGATAAACTAGATATTAATTCCGGGAATGCTATTTCCATAGCCTTAGCATTTAAGTTATTCACTTCTAAAGTTGTTAAATTTTTCTTCTTAGATAATTCTACAAGTTTCACTGTATCCTTTGATATCTCAGCACTATAGATTGATTCTCCATCAAAAAATTCTTTTCTTTCCAGCCACTTATTCAACAATTTTCTTACCTTAGTTCTATCTTTATCTGTCATCTCATCTTCAGATTTTTTATTTAACTCTAAGATATAATTTCTTTCCTCTTCAGTTGCAACCACTGTCATCAAATGCTTTGCAGTCGTAGGATAGATAACATTGTATCCAATTACTAATTCTTTTACAAGTCCCTTGGTATCTTTGATATTTTCATCTTTTAACTTATACTTTCTTTCCAGCTTATTCAGATATTTTTTAGTTAATTTGTTAAAATTTTCAATATCTTCATCTGTAATCTCTTTCGTTTTTAAACTATTTAAAAAGATCTCATCTTTACTGTCTTTTTTTATAATTTGTCTGGTTGTCAAATAATGAACAGGTTCTTCATTATTATACCAGTCAGGTAAAATAGATTCCCTTATTAATATTTCATCCATTACCTTATACGGTTCCTTCAATGTTTCTGTAGTGATCTTATATTTACTTGTATCTATATTCATAGATGAGCAGGCTCCTAAAAATATCACCATCATTACCAATAAAATTTTATTCATTTTTTTCATAGTCTACACCCTTCCACAACATTTTTTGTATTTCTTTCCAGACCCGCAAGGACACAGCTCATTTCTTCCTACTTTGTCAGAAACTCTGGATTCTTTTGCAAGATCCGTATCCCCTTCTAAATCATCATTAGATTCATACTTTATATTTTTATTTTGTGCTTCCTTTATCTCCACTTCCCTCTCTTCAGGTACTCTTATCTGCACCTTGAATAAATAAGAGATTGTCTCTTCCTTTATTGTCTTTAACATCTTAGCATACAGGTCTCCTGAGATTAATTTATATTCTGTAAGGGGATCTTTTTGACCATATGATCTGAGGTATATTCCCTCTCTCAAGGCATCTAAAGTTTTTAAATGCTCCCTCCATCTAGAGTCAACTATCTCAAATAATATATATTTTTCTAACTTTCTCATCAATTCAGAACCAAATTCTTCCTCTCTCACCTTATATTTATCTAATATTTTTTCAGATAATGAATTAGAATATTCATCAATAGACAATCCCTTGTATTCATCTTTATCCTCTATAGTATACTCGAATAATTCTTCAATTTTTTCTATTAAACCATCCATATTCCAGTCTTCTTTGAATTCTCCTACAAATTTTTCAACTACTTCATACGATACTGTATCATTTAACATACTGAAGATAGTTCCGCTGAGATCATCTTTTTCTAAAGCTGTATTCCTGCTGTCATAGATAGCTTCCCTCTGTTTATTGTTGACATCATCGAATTCCAATAAATTTTTTCTGATCCCAAAGTTTCTCGCTTCTACTTTTTTCTGTGCATTTTCAATAGCCTTACTTATCATGCTGTGTACGATAGGTTCCCCTTCCGGCAATCCTAATTTATCCATTACAGCTGCTACTCTTTCCGATCCAAACAACCTCATAAGTTCATCTTCCAATGAAAGATAAAATTCTGTAGCTCCCGGGTCTCCCTGTCTACCCGATCTACCTCTTAACTGGTTATCGATTCTTCTGGATTCATGCCTTTCAGTTCCCAGGATAAATAATCCCCCCGCTTCCAGTACTTTTACTTTTTCATCTGCACATTGAGTCTTATATTTTTCAAATAATTCCTCATAATCAGGAGCATCCATCGATCCCACTTCATCCAAAGTCAGAAATTCCGGGTTACCTCCTAACATGATATCAGTTCCCCTTCCAGCCATGTTTGTAGCTATAGTTATAGATTTATATCTACCAGCCTGGGCTACTATGTCCGCTTCCTTCTCATGGAATTTAGCGTTCAACACCTCATGGGGTATTTTTCTCTTTTTTAAATGATTGGATAAAATTTCAGAACTTTCGATAGAGATTGTTCCCACTAAGGCAGGCTGCCCCTTGGCATAAAGCTCTTCAATCCTGTCTATTATGGCATTTATTTTCTCATTGTGTGTTTTATATACTAAATCCGGGTTATCCAATCTGACTATCGGTCTGTTTGTAGGAATTACTACAACTCCTAATTTATATGTATGCATAAACTCTGTAGCTTCTGTCTCAGCCGTACCTGTCATTCCAGATAATTTTTTATACATTCTGAAGTAGTTTTGTAATGTTATGGATGCTAAAGTTTGGTTTTCTCCGGCTACTTTTAATCCCTCTTTGGCTTCCAAAGCCTGATGGAGACCATCCGAATATCTTCTGCCTTCCATAGCTCTTCCTGTAAATTCATCGATGATAATTATCTGCCCGTCTCTGACTAAATATTCTTTATCTCTATGAAATAATTCCTTAGCTTTTAGAGCCTGCATCATATAATGAGTCAGCTCTACATTTTCAGGTGCATACAGGTTTTCAATATCCAATTCTTTCTCTATCTTATTTATTCCCTTTTCTGTCAACGTTATATTATTTGATTTTTCATCTACCTCATAATCTTTCCAAACATCATCTGGAATATTCATCTCTTTTTTCTTCTTTATATCTTTAATTTTTTCTGTCTCATAACTTCTGACTAATTTCTTCGATACTCCATCAAAAACTTTATACCATTTTTGAGTATCTGCTGCTGCCCCTGAAATAATCAATGGAGTTCTAGCCTCATCTATCAGGATTGAATCCACCTCATCTACGATGCAGAAATGCAGGTCTCTTTGTACCTTATTCTCCACTCTAGACACCATATTATCTCTTAAATAGTCAAAACCAAATTCACTGTTTGTTCCATAGGTAATATCAGCTCTATAGGCTGCTCCTCTTTTATCCATAGGCATATTGTTGTATAATACATCTGAAGTTAATCCTAAGAAACTGTATAATCTTCCCATTAACTCCCTGTCACGGGTAGCCAGGTAGTCATTTACAGTTACCAGATGAACACCCTTTCCACTCAATGCATTTAAATATACAGCCAGGGTAGCAACCAATGTTTTACCCTCTCCTGTTTTCATCTCAGTTATTTTTCCCTCGTGTAACACTACCCCGCCTATCATTTGTACATCGTAGTGTCTCATCCCAAGGGCTCTTATAGATCCTTCCCTTACCACTGCAAAAGCTTCTGCCAAGATATCATCTAAAGTTTCACCCTTATCCAGTCTCTCTCTAAATTCTATGGTTTTAGCTTTTAGATCCTCATCCCCTAATTTTTTTATCTCAGGTTCTAAGCTGTTGATCTCATCTACAATAGCTAAAATCCTTTTTATTTCTCTGTCATTTTTTGTTCCAAAAATTTTCTTTACTAAGTTACCGATCATCTGTCATTACCTCACTCAATTTTTGATTTTTCAAAGTCAAAAAACTTTGCTATTATTACACTCTATCAACTGTAATAATAGCATATAAAAGTATCACTCGTCAATTAAGCGAAACTCATTTTTTACTCCTAAATCCTTCATTTTTTTTTTGGAATAATTTTTTATTTTTTATGATAAAATTCACACTAAATGGTATACTAAAATTAATAATTTATAACTTAAAAGGGAGACACTAAATGAAACTCAATGATCTCGATCAAATAATTCAAAATAAAAATATCAAACTTTACCTGTTAAGTATTTTAATCGGGATATTAACGGGATTCGTGGTAGTCGCCTACCGTATCTCCCTTGTCTCTATGACCAACCTTCGGATAGATACTTTTTCCAAGATCGCCTTGGGAAATATCCCCCTATTTGGCTTAACTATCGCAGTTTTTATCCTCATAGCAATTTTTTTAAACAGGTTGATCAGCCGGCATCCCATGATAAAGGGAAGCGGAATTCCCCAAATAAAAGGTGTTTTACTCATGCAGTTTGAATACAACTGGGTCAAAGAATTAATATATAAGTTCATTGGAGGAGTTTTGAGTGTCGGAAGCGGTCTCTCTCTGGGAAGAGGAGGTCCTTCTATCCAACTGGGATCACAGATAGCATATGGAGTTCGGAAGATTTTTAAAGGTTCCAATGTAAATGAAAAATTTCTTATCAGCAGCGGTGTCAGTGCTGGTCTTTCGGCAGCCTTTAACTCCCCCCTTGCCGGTATCATCTTTACCATAGAGGAGATCCATAAATATCTTACCCCTGTACTCCTAATCTGCATCTCTTTAGCCAGTGTTTCGGCTGAGGTTGTTACACGAATCATCTTAGGAGAGGATACACTATTTAACTTTAAAGGCGTTATTCCAAATAACCTAAATTCTTTTGAAAATTTTATCTTCGTACTTATCTTTGCCATTTTAATCAGTATCCTGGGAATGTTGTTTACAACTAACCTCCTAAAATTTCAAAAATTCTATGCACAGTCAAAATTTAAACCTCTTACTAAGTCACTGGTTATTTTTTCTATCTCTATTACAGTGGGGATTTTTATTCTGGATGTCCAGGGTGTGGGCTATAAATTGATATTAAAAACCGGACATGAAGTTTTTTCATTTAAACTCATAGGTATTTTACTTTTAGGGAAACTTCTATTTACGATTCTGAGTAATGGCCCCGGATTTCCTGGAGGTCTATTCCTTCCCAGTTTAGTTTTAGGAGCTTTAGCAGGCAATTTATTTGGTTTAGGATTGGAAGATATTTTAGACAGAAATGAAAACTTTCATCAATATTTTATGGTCTTAGGGATGGCTGCATTTTTTACTGCCGTTATGAGAACCCCCCTTACGGGAAATATCCTCCTTTTGGAGATGACAGGTTCTTTCGATTATCTGTCCAGTCTTATCTTGGTTACCATGGTGTCCTATATCACCACGGAATTAATGGGTATCCGTCCAATCACCAGTGTTCTCTATGAAAATTTAGAGAAAAATAGTGGTATCCAGAGAAAGGAACTCTCAAAAAAATCCACTATCTTTACCTCACCTATTTTAGGAGGTTCATGGCTGGATGAGATGGAAGTCAGTAAGGTCAAGTGGCCCTTTGATTCCCTCCTAATAAAGATACAAAGAGACAGCCATGATATCATCCCAAAGGGCAACACCAAAATACTCAGCGGCGATATCCTCTTTATCCTCACTACTGAAGCTCGTGAAAAAGAACTAAAACCTGTAATTTTTGATCTGGGGACAAGGCCTAAGTCAAATTAAGTAAATTTAATTCTCTATCCTAAATATGTTATTTTTGATATAATATATATTCAGGGAGGGGTTCATTTGAAAAAATTAAATAAAGGATTTACAATGATTGAATTATTGATAGTAATAGCTATAACCGGTGTTTTAGCTACAGCTGTTACACCAAAGTTAATTAAAGAGATAAGAAAGGCTACAGTCGCTACTGTGCAACATAAGTTAGGGGTTGTTAGATCTAGATTATCTATAGATGAAACTTTATCGGAGGATTTTCCGGATTTAGCCAATGAAGATGGAGATGGAAATACCAGTTTATTAAAAATCTACAGTATAGAATTTACTCCTGCATTCGCTGGGGAAGATGGAGTCGGTCATGGAGAGTCTACTCGAATTGTTACTGCTAGA
>JAUXGP010000214.1 GCA_030621995.1 Psychrilyobacter sp. | reverse complement strand
CCGCTTGGCCTCCGACTTCAGCTTGGAGCAGGAGAGATAGTGGTAAACAGCATCGATACAGACGGAGTGAAGGGTGGGTTTGATCTTGAGCTTTTAGAAGCTGTAAGCAATGTGGTTGATGTTCCTGTTGTTGCTTCTGGTGGAGCTGGTAAAATGGAAGATTTTAAAATACTTTTTGAAAAACTTCCAAAAGTTGATGCAGGACTGGCTGCTTCTATATTTCACTTTGGAGAGGTAAAGATACCTGATCTTAAGAAGTATTTAAAAGATTGTGGTATTGAGATCAGAATATAATTTAAGGGGAGGAAATATGGGGAATATAAAATTTGATAACAACGGATTGATACCCGCTATAATACAGGATTGTAATAGTGGAGAAGTATTGATGCTTGCATATATGAATGAAGAAAGCTATAAGAAAACTATTGACACAGGATACACATGGTTTTATTCTCGAAGCAGACAGGAACTTTGGAACAAGGGAGCAACTTCTGGAAATATTCAAAAAATAAAAGATGTATCCTATGACTGTGACGGTGACACTCTGCTTATAAAAGTGGAACAAAAAGGCAACGCGTGCCATACAGGAAACAAATCATGTTTTTTTAACCAGGTTACGCCTGTCAAAAACATGACCATGGGAGAGGTACTTTTTACCCTGGATGATATTTTAAAAGACAGAAAGAAAAATCCTGTGGAAGGTTCATATACCACCTATCTGTATAAAGAGGGAGTAGATAAGATACTTAAAAAGATAGGAGAAGAGTGTGCAGAGGTAATTATCGCTGCTAAAAATCCCGATAAATCAGAACTTATATATGAGGCAAGTGACCTTCTATACCATCTTTTAGTTCTTTTAAACGAACAGGAAGTAAGGCTAGAAGACATAAAAGATCAACTTATAGAAAGAATGAGGTAAAAAGGGCAAGCCGAGGAATTAAATCGGCTTGCCCTTTTCCTATTATATTTATTTTTTAAACTCCTTACTCAGTCTCCATCTATCGTGGAACCACATCCATTGTTCCGGGTATTCTTTGATAGCTTCCTCCATAAGATAGATTAAATTTTGTGTATTGACCTTTACATCATCTTTAAGATTTCCTGTTTCAATGAGTTCAATTCTTTTAATAATTTTTACAGTATTAGTATTGTCTTCATTTAATATGGAGTATCCAAATACCAATGGTACTTTAAATTTTAATGCAAAATGCACAGCACCAGTAGGAGCTATGGTATCTCTACCAAAGAAATTAACGGTAGTACCCTTATCCCTGTGATCGGAAAAAAGACCTAATACCTCTTTATTTTTAATTACCTTTAAAAGTTCCCTGGGAGTACTTTTTGATTTTTTTATCATATTAAAATTAAACTGGGCACGATTTTTAGTAATATATTCATCTATATACGGATTTCTTTGAGCTTTCACAACATCGGATACTCTATATTTTTCTGTGATCTTCAAGAAAGCTTCTACATTTCCCATATGCATACCAGCTATAATTAAACCTTTATTTTCAGCTACAGCTTCGTCTAAAATATGGTAGTTTTCTACACTGACTTTAGTCTCGTCAAAGATAAAGTCCATAATCCATAAAGATGAAAGGTATGCTTTAGTGAGTACCTTATAATTTTTTTTAGCTAGTTCTATCCTCTCCTCATCTGTTTTCTCCGGAAAAGCTAATTTTAGGTTAGCTAATGCTATCATCCTTCTTTTTTTAATCAAGTGATACCCTATTATTCCTATTTTTTCAGCAATTTTATATCTTGTTTTTTCCGGAAACATCATAAGTAGTTTTACAAAACTAATCATGAGATAATATTCTAATTTATGTTTCATTCCTTCCTCCTAATTGTGTGTAAGTCTATATAGTCTACCATAATTACTATGATGGTGCAATTTTACCGGATAAATTTGTAATAAAATCAAAAATGAGGTAATATCATATTGTGAATTAAATATATGACGAGGGGTGGGTAAGGATGTATGATATCGCTATAATCGGAGGAGGAGTTATCGGGTGCAGTATAGCTCGTGAACTTTCTAAATATAAGGTCAAAACAGTGGTGATAGAGGAAGAAGTTGATGTAAGCTGCGGCGCTACAAAGGCAAATTCAGGAATTATCCATGGGGGCTACGATGCAGCATATGGAACAAAGAAAGGTTATTTCAGCCATAGGGGAAATATACTTTTCGATGGACTGGAAAAAGAATTAAATTTTGGATTTGAAAAGATTGGATCACTGGTACTGGCATTTGACAATGATGAAATAAAAACACTGTCTAAAATCATTGAAAATGGTAAAGAAAACGGAGTAGGGGATTTAAAGATTATAGACAGGGAAGAGTTATTGCAGTTAGAACCAAATGCAGGAAAGGCCATAGGGGCCTTGTATTGTAAGGGAGCAGGGATAGTTTCTCCCTATGAATATTGTATAGCCCTGGCTGAAAATGCCATATCAAACGGGGTCGAGTTTAAATTTAACAGCAGGGTAAATGACATAAATAAAGAAAATAATATATATACCATAAAAACCACTCTAGAAGAGGTAGAGAGTAAGGTAGTCATCAATGCTGCCGGAGTAAACTCTGATACCATCTCCAATATGATAAATGAGAAGTATTTTCATATAATTCCTCGAAAGGGGGAATACCTGGTCTATGCAAAGGGGTATGGGGATAAAGTTAATCATGTTATATTTCAATGTCCCAATGAAAAAGGGAAGGGTGTGTTGGTTACACCTACCTATCATAACAACCTTATGGTAGGTCCGGATGCACAAATAATGGACGATAAATATGACACTTCTACAAATATAGATAACCTATTTGATATCATAGGGAAGGCAGAAAAATCTATTCCAAATCTGGAGAACAGAAAAATCATCAGGAGTTTTGCAGGGACCAGAGCTACCAGCAGTCTCCATGACTTTATAATTGAGGAAACTGAGTCTAAAAACTTTATCAATGTGGCGGGGATAGAATCTCCGGGAATCACATCCTCCCCTGCAATAGCCCGGTATGTAAGGGAATTAGTTGGGAATATTATAGACCTTCCTGAAAACAATAAATTTAATCCCCATAGAGAGCCCAATGTTGTAAAAAAGTCGAAGGATGATATGCTGCCTATGAAAATAGTCAATGAATATATTAATTTAGGTGAAGATGATCCTAACCGAATAGTGTGCAGGTGTGAACAAGTCAGACAGAGGGAGATCTTAGATGCACTGGACAGAGAGATAAAAATTACTTCTACCGATGGGATAAAAAGACGTACCCGGGCAGGGATGGGAATCTGTCAGGGCAGGTTCTGTGAGCCCAGAGTAAAAAAGATCATTGCTAAAACATATGGCATATCAGAAGACGAGATAACTACCAGGGGGATAGGGAGTGGAACTGAACCTGTTAGAGTAGAGATAATGAAATTAAAGAATAATTAAAAAAACTTCTAAGGATCATAGGTCCTTAGAAGTTTTTTTATTTGGATACAACTACAACGTCATTTTTTATTTTTTTTATGAATTAATATTATTTCATTCTCAGAGATGATATAATAAATATTATAAGACTAAGAAGTTAACTATGGTAGATAGAATAGATTTAGATATGGTAAGGGATATTAGAAAAATT
>JAUXGP010000034.1 GCA_030621995.1 Psychrilyobacter sp. | reverse complement strand
TCTCTATAATAAGTATAGCATAAAATATTTTTGTATGTTATACTCATTAATAAGGATGCTATATAATATAAAAATATGTTTTAATATAAAAAAAGATAGAAAGCCCTTCCTGAGTTAATAGATTATAGCTCTAATAACTAGGAAGGTTAAATTAAACTAAATTGGAATATACCCAATTAACTTGTAAAATCGATTAAGCCGTTACTGAAACTTTCTTTCTAGAATCCTTTATTAATTTAATAGCGGTATATAATACTACTGCTATAACTACCTTAGTCAAGATTGCTATAGGTAACCCTGTAACTAAATAAGCAGCAATAATTACTCCTATAACACCAAATATAGCATTCATTAAAGTAGCTTTTCTATTATAAGCTCCTGCCTTGATAAACTTAACACTTGCTGCCGGCATAAGGTATGCACAAGAACCCATCATAACCGGAAACGCTACTAAAGGACTTAGACCTAGAGCATATACTAAAGCCATACAAGGGGCATATAGACCTATTCCTAAAGTCATAAGAGCTCCTAATATAAAGTTTCCAACTACTGCTATAACTAATTTAATTCCAGATAGTCCTACTGCTTCTCCTCCACCTTGAATTAATCCTAACTGTTGTGCAAGCATTATCAATACTACTATTACTAAAGCCGATCCCATGTATAGTTGTACCTTTTTCTCATCTAATTTAGCTACATATCCTGCTCCTAATATAGCTCCTAGAGTTGCTGCCACTAACATAGAGATTAATGTTATTGGTTCAACTTCAACTTTTTTTATGAATATAAATGCCTCAGCCATTACAGGTATAGTCATCGCTGTATTTAAAGTTCCTGGTAAAATTCTGTCATGAACCAAGTTAAATTGTTTAAAAAGTGCCGTCATCGGTGCGAACCCGCCAATACCCAGAGTATCGAAGAAATTTACTCCAAGACCTATTCCTGCATGTGCTGCCGTACTTCCTTCATCTACTCCAGCGTTATTCATTTTAAATTCTTTGTAGTCTTTAGCAAAAACAACTAAATACCAAATACCCATAATTGCTAAAATCCCCAGTAATACTTGTACCATTTTCATACCCCCTAATTTTTTTTTATTTTAATGCGGATCCATATTTTAATGGATCCGTTGAATCTACCGATAAATCATTTATTCCTGTAATATTTCTTTTTATTTTAATGAGAATCCATATTTTAATGGATCCGTTGGATCTACCAATAGATGATTTATTCCTGTAATATATGCACTAGCTGTAATCTGTGGAGTTACGTATTCTACTCCATCCTTACTATTTGTGTCGAGTATTTCACCGATGAACTTAGTTTCAATTATACTCTCGTAAACAAATTTTTCCCCTTTTGCTAATTTTCCTTTAGTGAATAAAGTTGCCATCTTAGCACACGTTCCTGTTCCACAAGGTGATCTGTCTACCTGTCCCTCTCCAAATACTACTACATTTTGTAATGTAGCATCTGAACTCTTTGCAGGTCCGTATATCTCCACCAAATCAATTGTCTTGATATGGTCTAATTCAGGATGTTTTACTGTGATTTGCTCATTGGCTGCTTTTAATATTTTAACACCTAATTCACAAAGTTTATTTGTATTAGCCGGGCAGATATCCAATCCTAATTGAGTAGCTTCTAATATAGCAAAGAAACTTCCTCCAAATGATATATCTAAAGTAAGAGTTCCTATTCCATCTACATCTATCTTAACTCCTTCTTTATGTAAGAATGCCGGTACATTAGTAAATGATACTTCCAATGCTTTTCCATCTTCTACTCTAACTCTTCCCTTGATTAATCCCGCAGGAGATTCCAATGTGATGTTTGTATATGGTTCAGTAACCTCTACCATTCCCATTTCTACAGCAACTGTCATAGCACCGATAGTTCCGTGACCACACATATTCAGGTAACCTCCACCATCCATGAATATTATTCCTAGATCCGCTTCATCAATTGTCGGTGTAACTATTATAGACCCAAACATGTCAGCATGTCCTCTAGGCTCGTGCATAGATAATGTTCTTACGTTATCCATGTTTTCTTCTAAGTAGCTTTTCTTTCTGCCATTGTTTTTCCAGGGATTTTTGGTATTCCACTGATGATTATTCTAGTTGGTTCTCCCATTGTGTGTGAATCTACAGCTATAATCTGCTTATTAATTTTCATTTTTCCACTTCCCCTTTATTATTTTTAACTTTAGCATGGCCAAAGCTTTTCTTGCATCTAAATGGGTCATATTATTTTCTCCTACAACCTCTGTTTCAATACCATCTTTACTTTTATTTATATCGACTATAGTATCCATGTATTTATTTTTCACAACGAACTCACCTTGAGTTCCAACAAAGCTAAGTCCAACTACCGGTATCTCTCGTTCCCCTATCTCTCTCATGGTGTTTTCATAGTCCACATGACTATTCCCCCAGCCATCCAAAGAAAAAAGAACACCATCTGCCCTCATAGCTTCGATTAAATTTGCAGCTCTCTTCCCTACAAAATTCTTCTCTTCATTCCCCTGAGGAGTCCCAACTAATATTATCCCCAACAGGTCTATATCCCTATCACTGGATACTATATCCAACAATGGATCTCTGAAATGATGTAACGTCGTTTCCTTTGTTGAAGGTCCTATTCCCATACATCCTACCTCCTAATGCATAGCCCTTATAGCCCCGTCTCTATATTCATTCGGAGTTATAAGTATGGGCATATTGCCCAAATCAATTATAGATTTTCCTCCTGAAAAACCAGATGGTTCTTTGGAAAAAAGTCTGGTGTCATACATAGCACCCTGACCTGCAACCTGCTTTAATATAACTACTTTTTTTCCTCCCGGTCTGATCTTGTCAAAAAATTCACATTTATCTGTACAATTTCTTCCGTTTAACTTCTTTAAAACATCCCTTATCTGCTGGACTAAATAATCACATGTCTCATGACACTGATCTATTCCTTCTCTGACTTTAGTCCCACCTAAAGCAAGAGTAATATCCACATGGATGATTAAATCATTTGCCCTGGGAGTTCCAGCTCTTCCAAATACTACCTGTTCCGATAATATTCCTTCTGAAGATCCGAATTCTGCTGCCTGAACCCCGTCTTCATCTATCCCTGTCAACATAACAACAACACCTGTCAATGTATGAGTTATACCTTCTCCCATTTGACCCAATACCTTCGTTGAAATAGGAATAAAGTCCACAATAGAATTAACAAACTTATCTCTTTCGTTTGGCTTAATTAACTCGATTCTTAACTCTTTCACATATTTTAATTGAGATATTTCTGGATTATTCATACCTGCTCTTAGAGACAGAGTATTTCCAGAGATTGAAGTGGTTTCCGAAGAAACCACTCTCTCTATGTGAAAAGCTTTTATTTGCAACTTACGTCTTTTTAAACTTTTCATATATAATCTCCTAAAAATTCAAATTATACCTTTGCGATATATTCAAATGGTAATGTTACTATCTTACCAGGTGTTTGAATTTCCACTAATTTTTCTAATGTTGCCACTAATAACTCTTTTTGCATCTTAGGGTTATTAGGTTCACCTGCATTAGCTCCCATTGGTACGTTTGGTGCTACCGCTCTTGGTGTTCCAGATTGTCTTACTACTGGTGGTAATGCTGCGATGATTATTGTAGGAATCCCCGATTCCTCAATCGCTCTCTGTACTAATACAGCAGAACGGTGACAAGTCCCTCAGCCGGCTGTTAATACTACTGCGTCTACGCCGTCTTCTTTAAATTTTGCTGCGATGGCAGGACCAGTTTCGTTTTTAAACTTCTCTTGGTTTCCACCTCCACCCATGAATCCAGCATGGATTCCTGATATTTCTTTGATGAATCCCTCTTTAGCTAATTCATTTAATGGATCTACTGGGAACATACAGTTAACGTCTTTGTTTACGTCACCGTTATCATACCCACCATGAGATACCATCATTTCTGATGTAGGTGCATCTCCTGGGATAAATCTATATGTGAAATCTCCTGCGAAGTTAAATCTTTCTTGTGACTTTAAGTGTACCCCTGCTGCAGTAGCTAAACCGATTTTCATTTCGTTTAAAGGCTTAGTTACCGGTGTCCAAACTGACTTAGGAGTAATCGGTACAAATATTTCCGATTGCATACCTTTTATTGCCATTCTATTTTCCTCCTCTTTTATTTTTTTCTATATTACTTACATATTTTTCATTTACTTCTCCAGACATTACTTCTGGAAAACTCATGTTAAATTCTACTTCCTGACCTACCTTTAGGTCGTAGTCAGTAATTAACATTCTCATAGGAACACTTAGATGTCCTAATCTTCCTTTTAAATCCATAGCTACAGCTCCGTCTGAAATGTGTACTATGATTCCTTGCATCTTTACTAATCTATCTCCATATTTCATATCATCAACCTACTTTGTTTTTAATTTTGATTCTCTTTTTTCACTCATAGGAATAGAAGTCTCGTTTAAAACTCTGTCTATGTTTGCTCCCATGTGAGTTTCTACAGCTTCTAAGTTTGCTTCTTTAACGTTAGGATTCCATTTTCTTTCCGGTCCTTTAACTTCTGAACCACCCATAGCTGACTTTAACATTCCAAGTGCTCTAACAGCATCTTCTTTACATAAAGTATTACAACCAAGAACTTCATTTTCGATTCCCTCTTCTGATTTGTTGTTGTCTACCATAAGTTCCATGTATTTATTTCCAACAACTAATGCACCTTGAACTGCAGAGAATGACATTCCCACTACCTTTATTCCTCTCATTCCGATTTGCTCAATATGACTTGCGAAGTCGATATGATTATTTCCAAATCCTTCAGTTGTAACGATAGCACCGTCTACATCTAATGCTTCTACTGTCATACCTAATCTTTCAGATACATAGAATTTTTCAGAGTTTACCTGCGGGCTTCCTATGAAGATAACTGCACATAAGTCTACTTCAGGGTCGTTCATTGCTTCGATTACTAATGGCTCTCTATAGTAATGTCTAGTACACTCTTTTGATGCAGGTCCGATACAAGTTAATGCATGAACTCCTCCATCTAATACTTCAAGTGGAGACAATACGATAGGTAAATTTCCTAAATCAACATTAGGTTTTCCACCCATGATTCCTGCTGGTTCAGTAGGTAAGATGATGTTGTCATGCATTGCACCTTGTCCCATGATTTCTTTTATTACTACTACTTTTTTCTTTCCAGGTCTTCTGAATTGAACTAATTCTTCAGTTTCTACTACTAAACTTTCGTCCATTTTCTTTAATACATTTCTGATCTCTTGAGTTATGTAGTCACTTGCTGTATGAGCTGCTAATGGCCCAGGTCTTTCCATGTTTGTTCCAGCTTTGATTGTAACTGTAGTTTTGATGAAGATATCCCCTTTATCAGGTGCTCCAGGTCTGTCCCACATGATGTTTTCAGATAAGATTCCTTCAGATGATCCGAATTCTCCTATTTGTACTCCATCTTCGTCTACACCTGTTACCATCATGATAACACCGTCGATTACTCTTGTGTTCCCCGTCCCTAAGAAGTTATCTTCTTCTTTAGTAGCAATCGGCTGTACATCCATGATTGTTTCACTGTAAGTATCATACTCAGCTGGAGTGATGATTTCTACAGTCATAGCTGTTACTAACACTTGAGATTCTACAGCTTCTGGAGCTATATCTTTTCTTAATGTAAGAGTTGTCCCTTCAATTTTAGTTTCATCTCCGAATACAACGTTTTCTATTTTAAAATGCTTTTTAGTTAAAGTTCTTAACTTCTTTGCAGGTAATTCTTTTATTTCTGTTTCAGTAGTTGTAGCAGTTTCTTGAACTTCTACAATTTTAGCTGTTGGTGCTGCCGCCGCTACTGATCCTTGAGCTGCGAACATAGGAATTTCTAAGTTGATGTCTTTTCCTTCACCTATGTGAATTTTTAACATTCCACCATTTAATGATGTTGTCATTGAAGCAGGTGCTGCAGTTTCAGTAGTTGCTGTTGGTGTTCCTACTATTTCTTCCTTAATTTCTTCTTTTACCTCTTCAGTTTGTACATTAAGTCCCTCTAACATATCAGCTGTTAATGGTGTTAATGCTTCTGCAGTTTTAATTAATTTTGCTCCTAAAACCTCACCAATTGTTAATGTGTTTTCATCAAACTTTAATAGCCCTGACTCTTCTAAGTCAAAGAATATTGCTGGGTCCTCTAAATTTGAAGGCTCGATTATTGTTCCAGCCTCAAATCTACAACAACTTACAGCGTGATCCATTGCATGCTCTTTTGCAGTTTCTATAGTGATTGACATTTTTCCCTCCTGATTTTCTTTAAGATCGAATTAACATAAAAGCTAACCCTCTCTATAATATATATATATTTAGTTTTTCTTACTTCTATAAATTTTGTGTCTTGCACCACGTAATATGTGATCGGTACTATGGTATACAGGTACTCCCAACCTAGGAGCTACAGTCATTACTGTATTCGTTCAGTCTTCGCAAGTTCCTGTGATGATGATTTCGGCACCCTGTCTTTTCAAGAATAATACTTTTTCTGCTTGTCCTGGACAAATTCCCGGCTTATCGCATCTATATCTACCATTAACTTCTACCATTCTCTTACATCTGGTTTCTGCTACTACTTCTCCACCCATACCGTGAGCTATTTCAGTTAATCTTCCTTCAGTAGCTCCACATTCACAAGCGATTATTCCGACTTTTCTCGTATCTTTTGGATACGGCATTGCCACTAATATTCCACCTGTAGTTTTAGTTATTGATGCATCTTCAGTTATAGCACTTCCAGTGAATGGACCTCCAGCAACTATCTCGCCGTAAGGATGTATATATCCACCACTTTTTTCTATATATTCTTTTACAGTAGCTCCAATTGGAACATCTAAGAACACTTTACCTTTTTCAGCGTTCACTACTCTTCCGCCTACTGTAATATCCTTGTCGATGACAGGCTTTCTATCTTCTACAGCCAATACTAAGTTCTTTAAAGTTTCTACATTAAATACTACAGCATTTGCTTTAGATGGTAATTCTCCCGGTTGTAATTCTATTCCTAAAACTTCTCTAACAATTACTCTTTCATCTCCAGCAGGATACATATTCGGCAACCATTTTATTTCTATATTTTCATAGTTTTTCAAAACTTTACCAATAGCCATGGCAGCTTTAAGATACTTAGGTTTCATAGCAATATAACCCTTATCAGACCCAGTAGATTCCATGGCATATTTAACACCTTTTACTAGAATTTCTGGATTTTTTTCCATTAACTCTACATTATGAGATAATACAGGTTCACACTCAGCTGCATTGGCTAATACATAACCTCCATTTAGTTTTGTAGATAATTTAATGTGACTAGGGAACCCTGCCCCTCCTGATCCTACTATTCCTGCTTCAAATGCATATTCAGAAATATTTTCACATTCTTTTATTTTTAAATAATCTTTTAAATTTCCTTCGGTCTCTTGAATCTCTATATAAGTATCGGTTATTTTTTTCACTACACCGTCTATACTTGAATGTATTTTACACCCCAATGAAATTGGCTCAGCTATACACTGTCCCCTCTTCACCTCCTCATCTACCTTTACGATTGATTTAGATGGAGCCCCTACAGCCATTTTCAGAACAAACTTGAATTTTTTCATACTCATTAAATTTTCACCCCCTTAAATTTAAATATTCTACATTTATACTTCTGTTTTTTCATCTAAGTGAATCTTTACACAACTATATATTCACATATTTTTTATATTAAGTCAAGAAATTCGTTGGAATATTATGAAAAAAAATCCCACCTCTTCCTGAGTCCAATAATCACGGTAAGTGTTCTGTAACAGATTAAAACATTTTAATTATCGATATTTTAGATATAGTTTTCACATATAATTTTTTTCTAAAAAAAACCAGGGATCACAAATCGTGATCCCTGGTTCTATTTTCTCCTATTCCCTATATAATCAGCCAGTTCCATATGCCACTTGGCCTCATCTCCAAAGGCATCAAACATTATTTTCTTAGCTTCTTCTACTTTTTCAGCCAAGATTTCCTTGGTTTTTTCCATCCCAAAAATCGACGGATAGGTAGATTTTAAGAGTTCTCTGTCGCTTCCCACCGGTTTTCCTATTTCCTCAAAAGTTCCCTCGATATCCAAAATATCATCCTTTATCTGGAAGGCTAACCCAATTAATTCTGCATATTTTTTTAAAACTTCCCTTTTTTCAGCCTCTGCCCCTGCAATTATACAGGCACATTCCACCGGCAGTATCAGCAATTTACCTGTTTTATGGGTATGGATATATTGCAATGTCGGAAGATTGACCTCTTTCCCCTCGGATTCAATGTCTACCATCTGTCCGCCGATCATCCCATTTACCCCTGCATAGTCAGAAGTCAGTTTAATCAATTCCACTACCTTAGATGGTTCAATATCTTCTCTGGTTATCAGATTAAAGGCATGGGTTAAGAGTGCATCACCTATTAATATAGCTTCTGCCTCTCCAAATTTCTTATGAGTTGAAAATTTCCCCCGTCGATAATCATCGTTATCCAAGGCTGGCAGATCATCATGAACCAGGGAGTAGGAGTGGATTAATTCTATAGCTGCACTCATGGGCAGCCCATTTTTTTCCTGAACTCCCAATAGATCCAATGTCATCAAAAGTAAGGTGGGTCTCAATCTCTTCCCGCCATTCAATACTGAATATCTCATCCCCTCAGCTATGACTTTTGGATATTTCAGTTCATTCAGGTACTCCTCAATAACCAGATCTACCAGTATCCTTCTTTCCTTTAAGTATTCCTTCATCGTTCCCCTCCTACTCAAAATCTTCTATTATTATTTGACCATTTTTTTCCATTACTTTCTTTATCTTTCCCTCAGCTTTTTCCAATATGGCACCGGATTTAGCCAATAATTTCATTGCTTTTTCATATTCCTTCATAGATTCATCCAGATCCATTCCATCTTCTAACTTTGATATTATCTCGTCTATCTCACTTATATTTTCTTCAAAAGTATTTACCCTCGCCATCTTTTATTCCTCCTCTTCCACTATCTTCCTGTATCCCTCAAAATCATATTTTTTCTCTGTCTTTTTTAATGACTCTACCTTTTTTTCTATATCTCTGCTGTCTTTTATACTGGATATATTTTGCTTTATTTTTTCAATATAATTATATCCTAAATTATCCATTAAAACTAGTTTAGAAAGTTCAATACTGCCTTTTAAGGATAAGTTCTCAAGATCTTCCCTCTTTAATTTATATCCTTTTTCTAAAAATAATTTCATCCCTTCCAAATAATTGTTTTGGATTATCTTCATCATAGGTGTAGATTCTCCTACGGTGTAATCTAGAGTTGCCTCTCTCTCTATTAACATCTTCATTATTTCTAAATCTTTTAATTGGGTGGCTAACATCAGCGGTGTCACCCCTTTTATCTCTATATCTAACTTTATATTTTTCTCTAACAAGGCTTTAATCATAGGTTTATTTCTATAAACTACCCCATGATAGATAGGATTTTGCAACCGGACATCTGCACCACTGTCTATTAAATATTTAAAAATATCAAATTCATCTTCTGCAATAGAATAAATTAACGGAGTAACTTTTAACTTATTTTTTTCATCTAAAACTTCTCCTAATTCAGCACCATTCTCTACCAATAATTTTACCATCTCTAAATCTTTATTTTTTATAGCTATCATCAATGGAGTCAGACCATCCTCAGATTTCACCTCTATGTGTCCTCCTAATTGCAGGAGTTTTTTTGTGTTTTTTATTTTTCTATGTTCACAAGCCAGTAACAACAGCTCGTCTAATTTAGGTTTTTTCTTACTATTTGAGATATATTTTTCAATGATATTTCCATCATCTAAAAGAGATACAATAATTTTTATATTTAACTGACTAGAAAAATTTTCCACCAAATACCTGATACCATTTTCCCCGCCACTTATGTGGTAGAGTTTAATCAGTAATTTTGTAGGAGATTTCACACTATGTTTTTTTGTATCCTTACTCTTAGATTTAAATCTGCCGTTTAATATTACCAGAATATCACCTATATTTTTTTGCTGTTTCCCCATTATATATTTTTTATCTAAATTTTCAAACTCAACCAGGGAAAATTTCTTAGAATTAATTTTTTTATCCGATAAAACCCTTACTTCATTGGCTATATCTAAGGCTGTATTATTCCTTTCCAATTCCCTTTTTACCCTCACTATCAATGGACTTACCTCTGATTTCATGGCGTATTCCAAACTTTTTTCTAATTCACCGTTCATCTCAAATAATTGGGAGAGTTTTTCATAATTTTCACTTTTTTCATAATATTTTTTTGCTTTCTCATAATATTTTTTTTTAAATGCATAGTCACCTATCCTGTCTATCACCACATATTTTTCTAAACAATGGGATAATGAATCATCATTATTTACTATATATTCTATTGTTTTTTCCTCATTGTATTCATTGAAGAACTCATTGGCTGCCAATTCATCTTCAGCTTTTTTTATATATTTTTTAGCTCCTGCTTTTTCAAATGCAGCGATAGCTTCTGCAAACAATTTTCGACTTAAAAACTCCTTCCCCTCTTTTAAAAAATCTAACTCTCCACTTTTCAG
>JAUXGP010000055.1 GCA_030621995.1 Psychrilyobacter sp. | reverse complement strand
GTCAAATTTTATTCGTTGTTGCACTCGTTTCAAAAAGACCGATAATTGATGAATATAATATTTAAATCAAAAATAATAAATACAAAATAATATTTCAAAAAAGAAAAAAAGGTAAGAAAAAATTAATTTTGAATTTTTTAATTGTTGTGTAATAATAAATATAATGAAAACAGATTATAAAATAGAAAGAGGTAATAATAAATTCTATAATAAATGAAAAATAAAGGGAAATAGAGTCAAAAATATAATATTTTAAATGAAAATAAAAACTCAGGAGGTATAAGATGTCAGCAGATGTAATAGATTATGAAATTAAAGGTGAAGGAATTCAGCTGGTAGAGATAGAGTTGGATCCCGGGGAAGGAGTGAGAGCAGAAGCAGGAGCTATGACCTATATGGAAGACGGGATAGATATGCAGACAAAAAACAAGGGCGGGTTATTTGGTGGTTTTAAGAGAATGATAACGGGAGAAAGTTTTTTCATCACAACATTTTTAAATGAAGGAAATAGAAAGTCAAGAGTGGGATTTGCTGCCCCATACCCGGGGCAGATAATTCCCATAGACCTGAAAAAATTCAACGGAGAATTTTTATGTCAAAAAGATTCATACCTCTGTTCAGCCAATGGAATAGACATAAATGTAGCTTTTACTAAAAAATTAGGAGCAGGTTTCTTTGGCGGAGAAGGGTTTATCCTTCAAAAATTAAATGGAAACGGGATGGCCTTTATTCACGCTGGGGGAACCATAGTTGAAAAAAAATTAGCTCAGGGGGAAACTCTGAGAGTGGATACAGGCTGTGTTGTAGGATTTGAATCCAGTGTAGACTACGACATTAGATTTGTAGGAGGATTTAAAAATGCGATGTTTGGTAAGGAAGGTTTGTTTTTAGCGACTTTACAGGGACCGGGAACTGTATATATCCAGTCTATGCCAATCTCAAAATTAGCTGAAAGACTAGGTGCAGCAGTAGGAAGCAACAGGGGACAAAGTAATAGCGGCGGAGATATCTTGGCTGGAGGAATAGCAGGAGGAATATTGGGCAGTATGTTTGGTGGAGACGATGATTAATATTGATATAAAAAAAACTAAAGCTGTGATAGATATTGGGACTAATTCATGCAGATTATTTATTGCCTCTGTAGAAGATGGAAAAATCACAAATAAAATACTTAAGTTGATGGAGATTACCAGATTGGGGCAGGATGTGGATAAAACTAAAAACTTGAGACAAGACGCCATGGATAGAACTATTGAAACTTTGAAAACCTATAGGAAAAAAATAGATAAATATGGTGCAGAGAAGGTAAAAGTTACTGCTACCTCTGCCACTCGGGATGCTGAAAACAGGGATGAATTTATAAGTCGGGTAAAAAAAGAAACAGATTTAGACATACACTGTATTACAGGAGAGGAAGAGGGGAGGCTGAGTTTCTCCGGAGCTGTCTCTGAATTTCATGAAAGGATAATGGTATTTGATATAGGAGGCGGAAGCACCGAATTTATCTTGGGGGACAAAAATAATATTGAATATATAGAGAGTTTCAATGTAGGAGCAGTAAGGCTGGGGGAGAAGTTCTTTAAGGATAAAGATAATATTTTAGATGGAGAAGTTTGGGTAAAACAAAATTTAAAAAAATTATCTAAATATAAAGATCAGTCATTTACCTTGGTAGGGGTAGCAGGGACCGTTACTACCCATGTCAGTGTACTCTTGGAGATGGAGGAGTATGATACTGACAGGGTACATATGTACAGGCTGACTAAAAAAGAGATCTTAAAAAATTTAGATAAATTTTTAAGCAGGTCGCTGGAAGAGAGAAAAAAAATAGCAGGTTTACATCCAAAGAGAGCAGAGGTAATTATCCCAGGAACCTATCTATTGTTGTGGATAATGGAGATTTTAGGAAAGGATGAAATTATAGTTTCAGAATCAGATATCTTAGAGGGAATGATGATGGATGACTAAAAAATATATTGTTTACGGCCGTGTACAGGGGGTAGGATTTAGATATTTTGTCTATGATCTGGCCATGAAATTAAAATTTAATGGAAGTGCAAAAAATTTGCCTGATGGAAGTGTAGAAGTAGTTATAGACAGCAGCAGACAGGCAGAGATATTAAAAGAGATTAAAAAAGGTAATTTTTTTAGTCATGTAGAAAAAATTATAGAAGCAGGAATCTTAGAACTTAGTTATGATGATTTCAAGATTTTATATTAAATGGAAGAACTATAATTATTGAAGGGTTTCTCCAGCTGATAATCTGGAAGTTTAATAGTGGATACGTTGTAAACTCCTAATAATTAATTCTATAAAAAGGCTCCTGAGTTTAGGAGCCTTTTTATAGTTGAAATAATATTTTAATTAGGTTCCTTCAGGAAGATAGCTCTTCTAAGATCCATAATTTTTTCCAGACTGGAGTCTTCTAATTTATAGATTTTTTGTATCTTTGAAATATCTTCATTGAGTAAGAGTAAAAATATTATGATGAAAGAACAGCTGGAATTTACTAGATAGTTTATTTTTTTCAGGGTATTTTTATCTAATTTTTCCAGGATAAGGTCTGTATTTTTATAGATACTATTAACTAATTCCTCGATATAAATAATCCTGTTTTTATTGAACTGCAGTGCAAATTTAATCAGTTTTTTCTCTAAGTTCTCCTCTTTGGCTACTTCAAAATTATTAAAATGAAAGACTCCTAATTTTTTACAGATCGATCTTATAAACTTGTCGTTATATTTCAGATAAAAATTGATACTGGAAAGATCCAGACGAAGGCTGTACTCCTTTTCATTAAATCTATCCTTATAAAAATTTTCAACCACATGAACTTCATGTTTAATAGTATCAAATTCATCATCGATACTTTCTAACATAGCACTGATTCTAAATAATTTTCTTTGAACTTTATTCGGGATCTTAGCAAGGGTTTTATATCGGAGTTGATGGTCTATTTGAGCCCAAATATGCTGCAGGGCAGTTCGTATTTGTATTTCAAATTTAAAATCATTGCACCCATAAATATTTTTTTGACTGGACTTACACCTGCAGATATAATGGAGGGATAGATAGCCCATCTCATTATATTTTAAACTTTTAAGTTTATTCGCTGAGTTTTTATAATCGATCTTAAAATTTTCTTTGATAAGTTTTAAAATGCTATCGATATCCTCCCTATAATAGGTAATTATACGGATACCGAGGATATCTGTCATCTCTTCCAATGGGTTTTTATATTTATCTTTTTTTATTTCTAATTTTCTTTTAAAACTATCCAGACTTTTTACACGAGCTTCCGTCTTCACATAAAAGATATTATTGTCTTTTAGAATTTTTTCAACTTTTTGCTGTAGATGAAATATAAATATTTCGTATTCCTGCATATTGTCTTCAAACTCTTCAACCCAGTGGGTAATGTCGTCCATCCTGTCTCCTTTTGTTAATCTATAGATACGGTATCTATTATAAATAATTTTGAGTTACATCTTAGTTATACACTATAATATGAAAAATGGCAAGGAGGAGAGGTTTATCTATAGAGTTAAATTAAAGGTGTTTTGTATTTTTATTATGAATGAATTGTAGTATACTTTAGTAAGCTAAAGTCAAAATGTTTCGCTGTATGCGATAGGGGGGATAGAGATGAAAAAAATTGTTTTAATTACAGGAGCCAGTTCGGGAATAGGGAGAGCTACGGCACTTAGATATGCAGAAAAATCTTATGATTTGATCTTGGTGGCTAGAAGGATGGATAGGTTAGAGGAATTAAAGAGTGAGATACTTGGATTTAAAAATATTGAAGTTAAACTTCTGCAAATAGATATATCCAGTGCAGAGGAAGTAAAAAATAATATCAATTCATTGGAAGACAGGTGGAAAAAAATAGATATACTGGTAAACTCAGCCGGGTTAGCATTGGGGATGGATAAGATCCATGAAAGTGAATACAGCTCATTTGACAATGTTATAGATGTAAATATAAAGGGATTGCTGTATATGTCTAAAACAATAATACCTCTCATGTTAGCAGCAAAACTAAATGGGCATGTGGTGAATTTGGGGTCTACAGCAGGCAGGGGAGCATATCCGGGTGGAGGAGTTTATTGTGCCAGTAAAGCAGCAGTGAAAACCTTATCCGATGCAATGAGAATAGATCTTATAGACACTCCTATCAGGGTGACAAATATAGAGCCGGGGATGGTAGAGACACCGTTTTCAAATATCAGGTTTGGAGGAGATGATAAAAAGGCTGCAAATGTATACACAGGGATAGAAGCCCTGACAGCAGAAGATGTAGCCGAAGTTATTGTATATACGACTTCACTGCCGCAAAATGTACAGGTATGTGAGTTGATGCTGACTCCGAATAAACAAGCTACAGGGACACAAATCCATAAGCAGAGGGATGAGATCGAAAAATAATTATTTAAAATTTTGAATTGTATAATTAAATACAAGTAAGATTAATAGAAAAACTTCTATAATAAAATTCAACAGGCAATAAATTAATTTACAAAAAAAATAAAAAAACAGAATATTTATGATTCTGTTTTTTTTATTCGGCCAAACCTTTTTGTTATAGTAGTTGTTAACTACAAGGTTTTTATTATTAAAGATTAAGAAGTAATTTCCTCATTTATTTAGACGTTCCTTATAAAAAAAAAGTTTATTTTTTTAAAATTATTTTTAAATGGTTGTGTTACGATGACTGATTGAATTTCATTAAAAGGCACTGGACGATTTAAAATCTTTTTGTTTTCATAAAAATACTGTATACTATTATTAGTAATAATAACTAGGGGGATTAATATGAAGAGATTAACGTTACTTGTAATAATGGTTGCTTCTTTGGCAATGACAAATGAACTGTATGCTAAGGGCTCAGATAAAGGGGAAAAGAGTAAAAAAGAGAGACCAGATAAACCTGAAAGGGATAAACCCGAAAGAGATAAACCTGAAAAAGAAAAACATGAAAAAAATATAAAAGCTGAAGATGCCCAACAAAATTGGGGTAAATTAAAAGATGAATATGAAGATCTTGAAAAATCTGAGCAAAAAGAAAAAAAGGAAGAAATTAAGGTGAAAAAAAGAGTTAGAAATGAGATAAGAAAGGAGTTGGAAAGAAATCCTGATTTGGATTTAAGTCTAATACCTGAATATGATTCCAATGACCTGGAGAAATTAGTTGAAAAATTGGTCAATGATTATGCTGGTAGTGAGGTAAACGAAGAGACTTTAAAAGCTTTAAAGTCAGCAGGAATGAGTGATATATCTGTAAGTAAAATAGAAAAATCTCTTTTAAAATTTCAAGAAGATCTGAAAATTTCAGAAGAGTTAGATACTTCAGCTGAGGACACAGAGAAATTAGATGTTTCAGACGAGGATACAGAAGAATTGGATACTTCAGATGAGGATGCAGAGGTAATAACAGTATAAAAAATGGACTTTTTTAATCCTTGTAGGTAATTAAGGCACCTGCTCTGGAACTAAAATCCATAAGATATAGACAAAAAGAACCAGAAAAATAATCTGGTTCTTTTTTGATATTTCATTATATATATTTTTATTACTTCAATTTTATTTATCTTTCCCTTTCCTTTATTTCTTATGCTTTAAAATTATAAAGGGGGATTATTTCATCGATGATTTCTACACAGGGGTTCAGAAGGGATATGATTTCATCCTTGGGCTTGTATGCCTTGGGAGCTTCATCCAGAGTGCCTCGAGATACCGAGGAGGTATAGATCCCTCTCATACTCTCTTTAAATTCATCCATATTGAGAAGATCTTTGGCCTTTCTTCTGGAAAGAACTCTTCCTGCCCCATGGGGTGCTGAAAAATTCCAGTCTGGATTTCCTTTTCCTCTTGCTATTATAGACCCGTCTCTCATATTAAAGGGGATGATAAGCTTTTCTCCCCTATGAGCAGAGACGGCCCCCTTTCGCAGGATATAGTCTTTAAAGTTAAAGTAGTTGTGGATACTTTCCCAGAGAGGTGACTTATTACCCAGAAGATATAGAGGTTTTCCATCCAGAGTCAGGGAGACCCCCATCTTTATATATGAAGTGTCAAGATCCAGATGATGGGCAATCCTAAAGATCATAAAAAGCCTGTTGAGGGTGGCAAAAGATTGACATATTTTCATATCCTCCAGGTATTCAGAAACATCTTTTCCCTCCAGATACTTTAAGTCCAGGGGAACCTTCTCTTTGCAGTGACTTTCTGCTATTTTTTGATGATACTGAGCCGTCTGATGTCCCAGATGTCTTGATCCCGAGTGAACTACCAGATATTTTCGGCCGTTGTGGTCTTTAGATACTTCTATAAAGTGGTTTCCAGATCCCAAGGATCCAATGGAAGACATATTCCTGTCAAACTTAGTATTGGTTTTATCTGAAAGGAGCTGAATTTTTTTTATGAATTCACGAGAAAAATCCTCCTGCCTCCAGCTTTTATTTACATCGTGACCATGGGGGATTTGATTTCTTATGAAGTTGTCCAGGGAACTAAAGTCTATCTCAATATCTTCAAGTTCCAAAACTGTGACTCCGCAGCCTATATCTACGCCAATAATATTTGGAATCACGAAATCAGGTGAGGGAGAGCAGTCCATTGTAAATCCGATAACCGATCCCTTACCGGAATGAACATCAGGCAGAATTCTTATCCTATTCTTGGAAAAAATTTTCAAATCACAGATTTTTTTAATCTGCTGGATACAATCGCTTTCAAGGTTTTCAATGAAAACCTTAGCCGTATTAAACTGTCCTTTTATATTCATAATTAACCTCCTAATGTTTAATTATACCCTGTAAAAGAAAAAAGACAATATTTTAAGTTGAGAGTGTCAATTAAAGAAAAGAAAAACTCATATATTTACTTGACAACGTTGAATTTAGAGTGAAGTATATATTATATTAGACAAGGAGGTGTACTCAAAATGGCTATGTATTTTGTGCGACATGGTATAGCCCTGGCAAAGGAAGCAGACCCAGATCATCCGTTGTCTGCAGAGGAAACTGCTCAGATTTTTGCAAATCAAATTGGTGATGGCAGTGTATACCAACGGTCAGGGATGGATCCTAAAGACAACGTTAAAGTATTTTCTGCACTCTTAGAAGCAGATGATACAATGTATGTGGGACATTTGCCATATATGGGAAAACTCGTTTCATACTTGACGACCGGTGATGAAGACGCAGATGTAATTAAATTTGCAAACGGCGGTGTCGTCTGTATCGAAAAAGACGGTGAAAAATTTCATATTGAATGGTACTTAAAACCATCGATATGCTAGTAAGACATAATAGAAAAATAGATGTAAAATAAATTAATCGTTTTTTTATCTAAGTACTCTATAAACATTAGAGTGTAATCCCGTAATGATTTAGAACAGTAATCATGAGCCAGTAGCACCCAAGGGTAACGCCAATCGAAATCACCATACTGAGGTAAAAGTGCAGACCTTGTTTCAACAGCAGTGGCAACACCACAAAGAAAGCCATGGAAGGTAAAACAAGCCAAAAGACACCTGATGACAAGGCGCTTACCTTTGTGACGTCTTTGGTGTCTATATAGAGCCACAACATTGCCAGTATTGAGAGTAATGGAATAGATGCCAGTAGAGCTCCAATAAGGGAACTTCGTTTAGCACTTTCGGAGATTGTTACAATTAAAAATGTTGTAACAGCAATTTTAACCAGATAGTAAGCCAATTAATACCTCCTAATTTTGGGTTTGTCATCTAAATAGGACTCCCAAAGTTTTTTTAATGATTTTTTTGTACTTTTCATAAAATAGCTCCTGTTTATCAAATTCTATGTGTAATCACACTAAGTATATACCTTAAAATTTGAGAAAAAGCAATTTACCATAAAATACATACTCTATCCTAAATTAAAACAAGGTGGATATTGAAGCTAATACTTATTGAGATATCTTTCTATCTCTACTATCTCCTCTGCACAGTTCTCCAGAAAAAAATCGATCATCTTTCCCTGGAGATCCAGGGCAGATTTCTGACTCTCCGATACAAGGGTAAAGGCAAGTATTCCCCTCTCCTTTGCATCCTGAAGTCCCACTTCGGTTAGTTGTACCTTAAATCTTTTTAAAAATTTATCCTTAAGGCTCCTTATAACCATTCTCTTGTCCTTAAGAGACCTGGCCCAAGGAAGTCTTATTTCTATCTTTACAGCTACAACATACATAGCATCACCCCCTGCTTCTATTATAGTTTCATATTACTCCTATGACAAATAAAAGATATCTTTACACCCTTAATTTATTTTAAAGGAATAATTGTTTATTTTAGGTAATTTAGATAACAAGGAACAAAATTTATACAAGCTGAATTCTTATATGAAATTTTTTAATAATGAAGTGCAAAAAAAATTGAAAAAAAGGAGGGTAAAATGAAAATTATAGAACTTTTAATAGTACTTTTCCTGATCTTTATTCTGGCAAAATTTTATACAGGAGTATCTCAAAATGAAAAAAGTGGTGAGATTATCACTCATAAAAGAATCTATACAGAATCCCAAGAGAAATTAAAAAAAGCTACGGAAACCATGGAAAAGGAGTATGAAAAATATAAGA
Organism: Psychrilyobacter sp.; assembly: GCA_030621995.1. Taxonomy (GTDB): domain Bacteria; phylum Fusobacteriota; class Fusobacteriia; order Fusobacteriales; family Fusobacteriaceae; genus Psychrilyobacter. The sequence goes on along the minus strand of JAUXGP010000055.1, from coordinate 390 downwards.
AGACAGATTGATTACTGCGGCAGTCTATCAAACTTATATGTATATAGTAATTAAAATATATAATTAATTTTCTAGAAAGACCAGAATATAGGAGTGAAAGTTTCAAGGCATTAAACTGAAAAAAATATAGAGATAATAAAAAGATAAATCGGCTTGATTATCGATTTATCTTTTTTTATGCATAATATTCCTATAGGTCTCACTGGAGCAGCTACAAGGAATCCTATTCCAAAATCTTTTATAAACAATTCCACACTAAAACTCCTTTTTTTTAATGAATATTTTTACATCTAATATCTAAATCAAAAATATTTTTTTGACCATCATAAAGATTATTAAAATTTTCTATAGCTCTTATCAGTTTTTTATATCCATTACTTGTGTGATCTG
>JAUXGP010000151.1 GCA_030621995.1 Psychrilyobacter sp. | reverse complement strand
GGTTGGATATAAAATTAGAATTAAAAAATAGACAAAAGTATAAGACTATAACAGATAATTTATCCATAAAGGTCAGATATATAGATTAGGGAAAAGATAGTTGTCAGATGAAAATTGAAAATTAAAAATTAAGGTCAAGAAATTTTGACACAGATTGCACTGATTAAAAAGGATTAACACAAATAATTTTATAAGATTTAGACGCTGACTTTAGACGACTTTGAAATAAAGACTATTTTATGACTGAAACAAAGGAATAAAGTCTGATTTTGTCAGTATTTAAAAGTCAGAATTTACCCGTAAAGGGCATCACCAAAATACTACTAATTTACTCACGTAAACTAAGAATATTGCGATAGTCTGCGTCAAAAATAAATCTGTGAAGATTATATTTTAAAATCCTATTAATATGTGTCAGGTGTTTTGATTTTACAGGAGGAGTTATATAATTATGGATAGAAAAAAGATTTCTGTAGGTGGACAGGCTGTAATAGAGGGGGTCATGATGAAGGGACCCAAAGCATTGGCTACAGCAGTGAGAAGACCCACAGGAGAAATAGTTTACAAGGTAACAAAATTAAAACCATCTATGAATTTTTTGACTAAGATTCCATTTATCAGAGGGGGAGCTATCCTGTTTGAAACGCTGATTTTGGGAACCAGGGAACTCTCATTTTCTGCCAATGAGGCAGGGGAAGAGGAGGAGAAGTTAGGAGACAAGGAATTGATGATGACTGTAGTGGCGGCTCTGGCTTTAGGAGTAGGGTTATTTATGGTTTTGCCTTCGATTTTAAGCAGTTTTATGTTTAAAGATAATAGAATGAATGCAAATATTTTTGAAGGGATACTCCGAATATTATTTTTCCTTATATATATAAAGGCGATATCTTTTTCTAAGGAGATAAAGAGGGTCTTTGAATATCATGGTGCCGAGCATAAATGTATCTATGCTTTTGAAAATGATGAGGAATTAGTCAAAGAAAGTGCAGTAAAATATACTACCTTACACCCTAGGTGCGGGACAAGTTTTTTACTTATAGTGATGTTAATAAGTATAGTTGTGTTTTCAAGTCTGGATTTTATGATCCCTCAGCCGGACAGTATGTGGATGAAGGTAGGATTGAAGGCTATCCTAAGGATTGTATTTATGCCGTTAGTGGCAGGTTTAGCCTATGAATTCCAAAGATACAGCAGTAAACATTTGGATAATCCGATGTATAAGATGATAGCAGTACCGGGGCTCAGCCTGCAAAAGATAACAACTAAGGAGCCGGATTTAGAGCAGCTAGAGGTAAGTATGGTGGCTTTGAGAATAGCCTTGGGGTTAGAAGTGGATAACGCAACGGAAGTTTTTGAATAAAATAGGGGGAGTAGATTTTTTAGGATTTCTATCCCCTTTTTATTATGTATATAAGTTTTATGTATATTAAGAGAGAAAATACTTTTAAAAGTCCGATAAACTTAGTATAATAATGAGTAAAAACAATTAGAACTCTTTCCTTGTTATCGTTTACTCGATTAACTCTTCTTTCGATGTTACTCTTTAAAAAAGAGCAACAAAGCTAAATTTTTAGCATTAGTTTACCCTTTTGTAAAGGGCAAACTATAAAAAGGAATGGGTTACTAAGGGCAACTATAAAAAGGATGAGTTAAGACAGGGAGTTGAAATATAAGATGAAAAAGATAGTGGAAGTAATAGTAATAGGTGCAGGATTAGCAGGAAGTGAAGCGGCGTACCAGCTGGCTAAAAGAGGAGTAAAGGTAAAATTATACGAGATGAGACCTGTAAAAAATACAGAGGTTCATACTGGAGATAAATTTGGAGAATTGGTTTGCAGTAACTCATTGGGTTCGAATTTATTATCCAATGCATCCGGTTTAATGAAGGAAGAACTTCGTATGATGGGATCACTTTTAGTAGAAATAGCAGATGAAACCCGTGTACCGGCAGGGCAGGCTTTGGCAGTAGGCCGTGAAGAATTTGCCGAAATGGTAACTGCGAGACTGGAAGCAGAAGAAAACATAGAGATAATCAGGGAGGAGTTGACAGAAATCCCAAAGGATAGATATGTAATCATAGCCAGCGGGCCTCTATCATCAGAGAAAATTACAGATGAAATTTTAAAATTAACAGGTGGAACTAACCTGTACTTCTATGATGCAGTAGCTCCTATAGTAACTTTGGAATCGATAGATCAAGAGAAGGTTTACTACCAGTCTAGATACGATAAGGGAGATGGCGAATATATAAATTGCGGAATGACAAAGGGAGAGTATGATAGCTTCTACCATGAGTTAATAAACGCTGAAAGATCACCTCTTAAAACTTTTGAGGAAGAAAAAGTTTTTGAGGCATGTATGCCGGTGGAAAAAATGGCCAGCAGAGGAGAAAAAACACTATTATTTGGACCGCTGAAGCCAAAAGGACTGACTAACCCAAGGAAGGAAGAGAAAGACTATGCAGTAGTTCAATTGAGACAAGACGATAAAAACGGGAAACTGTATAACTTAGTAGGATTTCAAACTAACTTAAAGTGGGGAGAACAAAAAAGAGTGTTTCAAATGATCCCGGGATTAGAGAATGCTGATTTCATTAGATATGGAGTGATGCATAGGAATACATTTATAGATTCGACAAAATTATTAAAGAAAAGTTTAAATTTAAAAACTAATGAAAAGATCTTCTTTGCCGGTCAAATAACAGGGGGAGAGGGGTATGTGGCAGCCATGGCAACAGGGATGATGTCCGCTATAAACTTATACCACCATATGCTGGGAGAGAAGGAGTTTGTATTGGAAGACCTGACTTCTACAGGGTCAATAATTAACTATATCACAGAGCAAGGGAAGAAAGAATTTCAGCCTATGGGACCTAACTTTGGAATAGTAAGGGCATTGGAAGGACCGAGAGTGAGAGATAAGAGAGATAGAAATATAGCCTTGGGAGAAAGATCGGTAGCGTATATGAAGAAGAAGATACTAGAAATAAAATAACTTCCCCTGTATCCCCTTCAATTCACGAGTATTAAAATAAGCTGTAACTAAATCTTATTTTAAATGTGACTAAAGACGGGTAAAGTAAGTCAACCCTCTCTTTGCTAAAGAGAGGGGAGGGAGAGTTCTAGGGGGTGTTGTAATTTTGGAAAAACTTATAAAAGAATTTATCTACTATGAGCAGTTTGGGCAGCAAAAAAGTGAAAATACCATAAAGTCCTACAAAAAAGATTTGGAACAATTTTTAGAATTTATTGTAGGGCATGAACTCATCGAAAATATAGGTCAGGTGGAGGAGCTAAATATAAGAGGTTTTGTACTCTATTTGGGAACCATCAACATAAGTAAGAGATCTATAAGCAGAAAATTATCTACCCTGAGAACTTTTTTTAAATATTTAAAAGAAAATAAAGTTATAGATAAAAATCCAATAATACTTTTAAATAACCCGTCCTTCGTGAGTAAATTTCCGATTCTTCTAAGAAAAGAAGAGCTGGAAAGGCTGCGATCGGTGATTGATACCACTAAAACTAATGGAATTAGGGATAGACTCATCATAGAACTGCTATATTCTAGTGGGATAAGAGCAGGGGAGCTGCTTTCACTGGGAGAAAATATAGTGGACCTGGAGGAACGGGAGATAAAAATAGTGGGAAACAGCAGCCGGACTGTGTTTTTTAGTCTGACAACAAAGAAGTATCTAAAAGAGTATTTAATTGCAAAAAAAGAAAAATATGGTGAAAAATATAATCCTGATATTATCTTCGTGAATGGAAGCGGCACAAGATTAAGTGACAGGTCTTTACGTAGGATAATAGACAGGTATGCTAAAAAAGCCATGCTGGAAAAAGAGATAAGCCCTCATACATTCAGGCATACTTTTGGAGTATACCTGCTGGAAAAGGGGATGAATATTCATTTTTTACAGGAACTCATGGGGCATACCAGCCCAGAGAGTACCAGGATATATGAAGAGCATATGATAGTAGTGAGAAAGGAGGAGTGTAATTGAAATTTAGAGCAACTACGATATTGGCAGTAAAAGACGGGGACAAGGTAGCCATTGCCGGAGACGGGCAGGTAACCTTTGGAGATACTGTATTTAAGAATAAAGCAAAAAAAATAAGAAAATTTTATAATGATTCAATTTTAGCGGGATTTGCAGGAGCAGCAGCAGATGCCTTTGCACTGTTTGATAAATTTGAAAATAAATTGGATGAATATGGCGGAAATCTGAAAAAAGCCTCGGTAGAACTGGCTAAGGAATGGAGATCAGACAAAGCTTTACGTGAATTAGATGCAATGCTGATAGTAGCAGATAAAAAAAATCTCCTAATTTTATCGGGAACTGGAGATGTACTGGAAACTGATGATGATATAGCAGCTATTGGATCTGGAGGAACCTATGCCTATGCAGCAGCCAAAGCATTGAAAAGACATACACAATTAGACCCCCACGAAGTGGTTCGTGAAAGTCTTCAAATAGCAGGAGAAATATGTATCTATACCAATACAAATATAAGCATTGAAAAACTATACTAATTTATTTTGGACACGGAGATTCACTGAGGTAAAATTGAGTTACACGGAGGATTAACATGGAATTAAATGAGTTGAGTAGGGAAATAATTGGTGCTGCGATAGAAGTACATAGAAATTTAGGACCTGGGATGTTAGAAAGTACATATGAAGAATGTTTGAAATTTGAATTAGAAAGTATAGGGCTGAAAGTTGAACAACAAAAGGAGTTTAATTTAAATTATAAAGGGC
>JAUXGP010000201.1 GCA_030621995.1 Psychrilyobacter sp. | reverse complement strand
TTAACTTCAGGAACAACCAAAGGAACATCCTCATCCATCCTAAAAGCACTGCTGTTGTTGATTACAACAACTCCCCTGGAGGCGGCTATAGGGGAAAACTTTTTTGAGGTCTCTCCTCCTGCTGAAAAAAGTGCAATATCGATCTCTTTATCGAAAGAATTTTCATTTAATTCTTCAACCATTATATTTTTTTCCCTATAGTTTATTATTTTCCCTGCACTCCTCCAGGATCCCATTAAGTATAAGTTTTTAATGGGGAATTTTCTTTCCTCCAGTACTCGTAGAAAAGTCTGCCCCACCAATCCTGTGGCTCCTACGACTGCTACATTATATTTTTTCATGATCTCTCCTCCAAAGTGTAATAAAAAAAGTCTATTTAGATAGAAATTCTAAATAGACTTATAAAAACCCTATATTAGAAGCATCTCTTGTTGAATAACTAAAAGAGGTTTGCTTCTATTTCTCGAAAGCAAACTTAGGTCAGGGTTATAATGGTTATTATCATAGTTTTTATAAACATAGTTTTTTTCTCCTCTGTGTTCATTTTTTTATACCTCTGTCCACTACCAGAGGATTTAGAATATGATATAAAATTTTCCAAAAAAAGTCAAATTAATTTTTTTTCATTTTTGTCTTGTAATTAATATTCCATGGTTTCTAACTCATAGTATCTTTGCAAGGGCTCTTACCGGAGATCCATCCAAACCTTTTATTTTTAGCGGAGTGATATACAGCTCAAAATTTTTATTGATCAGAGATTTTAAATTTTTTAGATTTTCTATAATTACCAGGTCATTTTTTAACAAGATATGATGGATATCAAAATTTTCACTATTCATATCATCTATGGAGATAGCATCTATACCTATGCCTTTCAAATCAAATTCCACAAGATATCTGGCTGCTTCTACACTAAGGGATGGAAATCCATTAAAATATTCTTTCCTCCCCCAAAAATCCTCCCAGCCAGAATAAAATAACACAAAGGAAGCTTTTTTTATCTGAGTTTCAAATTTCTTTAGATAATTTAAATCTATCAAATCATCTGACTCCAAAGGAATTACAATCCCCCTTCCTATAAATTTTTCAACAGAAAAATCACTCAATGAATTTCCTCCCTCTATCATATGGGCAGGAGCATCTATATGAGTTCCTGTATGGGAATACATTGTGAATAGTTTTTCAGCAAATCCGTCTTTTTTTATTGTGGTCTTTTGAATGATTTTAGGCGGTTCTGTCCCCGGAAAAACAGGCATTTTTTCATCTATAATATGTGTTAAATCTATTATTTTCATTCTTCCCCCCTTATAAATTTTAATAAATTTATTTATTCTGCCTATAAAAATTTTTATACAAATCTATTATTTAAATATATCCTTTTAAGTATACCTCATCTTCTTTTTTTTTCAAAAAAACTAATATAATTTACCTCAGCCTTTTCCCTAAAAGATAACTAAAAAAGATCCCAGATAAAATCGGGATCTTTTATTATTTTATCTTTCATGGTATTTAACGGGAAAAACTATCTGTGTAGTAGACCCCTCTCCCTTTCCTAAATGAACTATGACCTCATTGAAAAATTCTATAGAATCTCCAACAACCTCATATCCATTGTCCTCTATATACCCAAGAAGCTTTTCGTAACTTTCCTCTATAGTATCCCATGTATCTTTATGCATTATAGAAGCAAACCATCCCCCCTCTATTTCCAGGCTATTTTTGTGATTGCAATGAGTAGGAGCAACAAAACCGAGAATCTTCACTTCCATTGTCTTTCCTAAAATGATATCCTCTTTCGAGACTCTCACAAAATATTCATCTTCCTGAATATTGATCTCCTCTTTTATATTTAATAAGTCAGAAAATGTTTTATCGTACTTTAAATAATTACAGGGCTTTTCTATATGGATACCAATGGCCTTCATAGGTTCAAGGTATATGATTTGCGGCTCGATGTCATCCTTTTTCATTATATTTTTTATCTCAGATATTTTTTTACCTATGGTAAACTTAGATTCAATCATTTTTTTTATCTTTAGATCCAGTAATCTTTTCTTTTCCTCCAAATACTCCAGACTCTCTTCAGGGGAACGACTTTTAGTATACTCCCTTATCTCCTTCAATGAAAACCCGGCCTCCTTGAGTATAAGTATAAATCTCAAATTAGAAAACTGATCCTCTCCATAGTATCTGTAGGAAGTCTCGCTGTCCACAAACTTAGGTTTAAATAATCCAATATCATCGTAATAAATAAGGGTCTGCCGAGAAATCTTAAAAAAACCGGCTATCTCATTGATCTTATATTTTTTTTGCATAGAACCTCCTAAAAAATTTCTTGACTATATAGTATACTATATAGTTTATAATGTCTATAGAAACAAGGAGGTTAGTTATGAAAGATTTCACTTTAGAAAACGGATGTGTAAAAAAAGTATTTTTTAAGTTTGCAGTACCCAGTATAATAGGATTATTGATAGTGTCCATGCAGATGATGATAGATGGGATGTTTATAGGGAATATTGTCGGACCCAGAGGTCTTGCATCGATTAACTTAGCCATGCCGTATATGAATACCATTATGAGTATAGTCATGATGATCTCAGCCGGTGGTGCTGTATTAGCCTCGATCTCTCTAGGAAAAAATAAAAAACAGAGAGCAGGAGAGATAGCTACCTTTACCCTGGTGTCATATTTAACTATAGTTGGAGTAATTTCCATAGGCAGTTTATTTTTTCTGGATAAGATAATATTGTTTTTAGGAGCTGACAGGGGCTTATTGCCTCTGGTAAAAGCCTATATGAAACCCTCATTGTTATTTTGTGTCGTTCTATATCTTCCGATATATACCGAAACATTTGCAAGAGTGGGAGAGAAACCCAACTCTGTATTTTTAAGTGGTTTTGTATGCTGTCTCACTAATATAGTCTTGGATTACCTTTTTATTGTAAGGTTTGGCTGGGGAATGTCTGGAGCAGCCTATGCCACAGCAGCAGCTAATCTTCTCGGCGGATTGGCACTATTTGGTTATTTTTTTAACGGGAGATCTCAAATACAGTTTTTTAAACTAAGAGGAGACTTTAAGCTGTTAAAAACTATACTCTATAACGGGAGTTCTGAAATGTTGACAGTGGTCTCTACGTCGGTAGCAGCTTTTCTATTCAATAGAATAATCATGAAAGAAATAGGAGAAATAGGAATTTCAGCTCTTACAATAGTATTTTATGTAAATACCATTGTAAATATCTCCCTCTATGGATTGGCTCAGGCACTGCAGCCTATAATTTCATATAACTTAGGAGCCAAAAGAATACAAAAAATATATGATGTATTAAAGGTTTCTCTTATAACCGGAGGAAGTATAGGAGTAATCTTCTTTATCCTGATGAAGTTTTACAGTGCTCCCATAGTAAATATGTTTACCAATGGAAATACAGAACTGACCCTTTTAACCAATGAAGCCATAGCATACTTTGTCTTTGCTTATATATTTTCTTTTATAAATATAATATCCAGTTCATTTCATACGGCCATAGAAAAGCCCCTGGAATCTGCCGGTATAGCATGTCTCAGATCTCTGGTCTTTGTAGGGATATTCCTTCTGATTCTTCCACCCATATTTGGAGCCCGGGGAATATGGATGGCTATCCCCATGGCAGAAGTTAGCTGTCTGACTATAAGTATATTTATGATGATGAGATCGTTTAGAGGAATAGAAGACAGGATGAAACTGGCTGCAATAGATTAAGTAAAAAAAAGGCTGCCTACTCCCCTTAAGGGGAGTAGGCAGCCTTTTTTTTACTTAATCTATTGC
>JAUXGP010000030.1 GCA_030621995.1 Psychrilyobacter sp. | reverse complement strand
GTGGCCAAGGAGTTGTTATCAGGTCTTGTCTTCCTAAGACCGCTTGGCCCTCCGACTTTTTGATTTAGAAACAGTATCGATTATGGATTGCAGGTTACTTCCACCGCCGGATATCAAAACTGCTATCTTAAACATATTCTATTATCTCCCTTGGATATAGTTCCTATCTCATATGGAGCTTCCCCTAATTCTTCCAAAGTTTTAATTATTGCATCTTTTTCATTTGAATTAGCTATTATTATAAATCCTACACCCATGTTAAATGTCCCCCACATCTCCGATTCATCTACTCCCAATGACATTAGATGTTTAAAGATAGGCAGTATTTTTACTGCTGATTTATCCACCACAGCTTCTAATCCTGCTGGTATTACTCTCGGTAAATTTTCAATTATTCCTCCCCCGGTAATATGAGCCAGGCCGTTTACACTATGCTTTTTAATAAGTTCTAATATAGGCTTCACATATATTCTTGTAGGAGTAAGGAGTTCCTCTCCTATTGTTTTATCACCGTATTCTGCATCATAGTCGGTTACTAATTTTCTTACCAATGAAAACCCGTTACTATGTACCCCTGATGATGGTAAGGCTATGATTGTATCTCCCTCTTCTATCTTTGATCCATCTATAAGGTCTTCTTTTTCGACTACTCCCACTGTAAATCCAGCTATATCATAGTCTCCATCCTTATAAAATCCAGGCATCTCTGCTGTCTCTCCGCCAACTAAAGCTGCATCGGATTGTAAACACCCTTCTGTTATCCCGCTTACAAGTGTCGCCGCGACATCTGCATCTAACTTTCCACAAGCCATATAATCCAAGAAAAATAATGGTTTAGCTCCATGACATAATACATCGTTTACACACATAGCTACACAGTCAATTCCTACGGTATCATAGGTTTTAGTTTTAAACGCTATTTGCAATTTAGTTCCTACACCATCTGTTCCAGATACCAATATCGGGTCTTTCATCTGTCCCAATTGATACATTGCACCAAAGCTGCCTAAGCCGGTAAGTACATTTTTATTATGTGTCTTTTTTACTAAATCCTTCATAAGTCCTACTGATTTGTATCCCTCTTCCTTGTTTACCCCTGCATCTTTATATGAAATTGTTGACATCTCTACACTCCCTTTTTGACACAGATTACACAGATTTAATCTCTGATCCATGTTCTTTTATTTTTGATGATATTATAATAATTACGTCATGAAATATGAAAATAAAATTTATAAAAATATTCGACGACTTACAGTAAAATAACACAACCGATTCGATTTTTTATAATTTTATTAATTATGTAATAGTAATTTTTATAAAGTCTTGAATTTTTGGTTACTTTTCTTTCAAGAAAAAAGTAACATCTAAATTACATATTCGCTACTGTAGACAGCGGATATACTCCATTGAAACATCCCATACAGAAATCTTTGCTTCCCAGGGTATCTGTTAAATTATCCAGCTTTAAAAAATCCAGACTGTCTGCCCCGATATATTCACAGATCTCTTCTACAGACATCTCAGCAGCTAAAAGTTCTTTTCTATAAGCTATATCTACACCAAAGTAACATGGATGCATCACTGCCGGGCTGGCAGATCTAAAATGAACCTCGGTAGCCCCTGCTCCCCTCAGCATCTCGATTAATTTTTTACTTGTCGTCCCACGAACCAATGAATCATCTATTACTACGACTCTTTTCCCCTCTATCATAGATCTAATAGGATTTAATTTTACCCTTACAGCTCTTTCACGAAGCTCTTGGGATGGCTTTATAAATGTCCTGCCAATATATTTATTTTTTACTAAACCTGTCACAAATGGTATTCCTGAGGCTATTGCATATCCTTGAGCTGCCGGCAGTCCAGAATCTGGAACACCTATTACGATGTCTGCTTCTACCTTCCCCTGTTCCCAAAGTTTTACCCCTGTTTCGTACCTGCTTTTATATACGTCCAACCCGTCTATCACAGAGTCTGGTCTGGCAAAATAAATATGTTCAAAAGAACACGGTGCCTTATGAGATTGCTCATTGTAGTTGATCGCTTCTATACCGTTTTCATCTATTATTACTATCTCGCCTGCATTTATATCTCTGATTAATTCTGCTCCTACCGAATCTAAAGCACATGATTCAGAAGCTAATACGATACTCCCGTCCTCTAACTTACCCATACAGAGTGGTCTGATCCCATGGGGATCTCTTATCCCAATCAATTTATTTTGTACAGCTATTACCAAGGCAAAAGATCCTTTTATAGCTGATATAGTATCTACCAATGTTGATTTTAGACCATTTTTAGATCTTCTTGCAATCATATTTAAGATAACTTCTGAGTCGGTAGTCGTTTGGAACACTACTCCTGCGTCCTCTAATAATTCCCTGATTATCTTAGGATTAATCAGATTTCCATTATGAGCTATAGCTATATTCCCTAATTTACAATGACTTTGCAATGGTTGAGCATTCTCCTCACAAGAACCTCCCGCTGTAGAATATCTCACATGACCAATCCCTATATTTCCAACAGTTTCTTTTAAGGTTGTTTCAGAAAATACATCTGAAACTAGCCCCATTCCTTTAAAAGTATGAATTTTCTCATCCTTAGAGATACTCATTCCGGCACTTTCCTGTCCCCTGTGTTGTAGTGCACACAATCCATAGTAGATCAGTCCTGCTATATCCTTTTTATTTTCCCTGGAATAGATCCCGAATACTCCACATTCCTCTTCCATCTTTTCTGATTCATTGTATACAACCATTATTTTGCTCCCAGTCTTTTTAATATCTCGATGTATGCTTCCTCTATACTTCCCAAATTTCTTCTGAATCTGTCTTTATCTAGCTTTTGTCCTGTGGCCTTATCCCATAACCTGCAAGTATCAGGTGAGATCTCATCCGCTAAAACTATCTCTCCAGCACTATTTTTTCCAAATTCAATTTTAAAATCCACCAGATCGATCCCTTCATCTCCAAAGGCTGTCAATAACAGAGTATTGATCTTTGCAGTAATCTCATAGATTTCCTTTAATTCATCGTATGTCGCGAGTCCCATAGCTACTGCATGATGATCGTTGATAAGTGGGTCACCAAATTCATCATTTTTATAGCATATTTCAAAGATAGTATTTTCAGGTCTCGTTCCTTCTTCTATCCCTACCCTTTTAGCCATGGATCCGGCTATTATATTTCTTACTATTACTTCCAATTGAAATATTTCTAATTTTTCGCATAATTGATCTCTATCATTTAATTTTTCTTTGAAATGAGTTCTAATTCCATTTTTTTCTAAGTTTTCAAATAAGATTGTTGTAATCTCATTGTTTATAATTCCCTTATTGGATATTGTCCCCTTCTTTTCTCCATTTCCAGCTGTAGCATCGTCTTTATAGTGGATGATTACTAAGTTTTTATTGTCTGTAGCATATATTTGTTTAGCCTTACCCTCGTATATAAATTCTCTCTTTTCCATTTATTCTTCACCGTCCCCATTTTAATGAAATCTAAAATATCCAATTATTAATTTTTTTAACTACTCATTATTCCTCTATGTCATCTGTATCTCTGTCTTGTATCTTTTGACTTTATCTTTTAATCTTTTAATTATCAATTTTACATTTTCAATTATAAATTGTTTTTACAGCTCTACTCCGCCTTCGTTATCTGCAATAAAATTTTTCTTCATATTTTCTCTGAAAGCAATTAATTTTTCATTTATGTCTGGATATTTCAATGCCAATATCTGTACCACTAACATCCCTGCATTGTAGGAGTTATTGATTCCGACTGTAGCTACCGGGATAGATTTTGGCATCTGTACAATAGACAACAGTGCATCCATTCCATCTAATGCTGCTCTGATGGGTACTCCTACAACCGGTAATATAGTTTTAGAAGCTATCACTCCCGGCAGGTGTGCCGCTAATCCTGCCCCTGCAATTATAGCTTGGGTATCTTCCGTTTCCAATCTTTTTAATGTTTCCACTAATTTTTCCGGTACCCTGTGAGCCGACAATACATGTGCTTCAAATTCAATCCCAAACTCTCTCAGGCAATTAGCTGCACCTTTCATCACATCTGTGTCCGATTTACTTCCAAATATAATAGCTACTTTCATAATTTATCCTCCTTTTTTGCTCTTTCTTTTTATAAGCGAAACTTATAGTTGATCTTTCCCCCTATTGAGGGGGAGAGTGCCCAACGGGCGAGAGAGGGTTATCTAAAATAATTCACGCCATTTCTAAAGATATTCTGTTCTTTGTCTCCTAAAATGTTTTTATATAAATTTTCTCCTACCCTCTCTGAATGTCCCATTTTACCGAAGATCCTTCCATCTTTAGAAGTTATCCCTTCGATTGCATAGATAGATCCATTTGGATTATATTCTCCATGACCGGTTGGATTCCCATCCAGGTCTACATATTGAGTGGCTATCTGGCCATTCTCTATTAATTCCTTTAATTTTTCTTCTCCTACAACAAATTTTCCTTCCCCATGGGATACAGCTATCTGATGTTTCGATCCCGCTGCAATATCGGTCAGCCATGGTGAATTATTCGATACAACCTTAGTGGTCACAATTTTCGATATATGTCTGTTGATATCGTTATAAGTCAGAGTAGGAGAATCTTCATCCAGGTCTCCGATTACTCCATTGGGCAATAGGCCTGATTTTACAAGGGCTTGGAATCCGTTGCATATCCCTAAGATCAATCCGTCTCTGCCTAATAATCTCTCCACTGCTCCCTTTATCTTTTCATTCCTGAGAATAGTTGCTATAAATTTAGCTGATCCCTCCGGCTCATCTCCTGCTGAGAATCCCCCCGGTAACATTAAGATCTCACAGTTGTCTATATGGTCTGCCATCTCCTCTATAGATTTAGTAATATGACCCATAGTTAAGTTTCTAAATGTCATTGTAAATGGCAGTGCACCCTCCTTAGCAAAGGCTTTCATAGAGTCATATTCACAGTTAGTTCCCGGGAAAGCCGGTACAAACACCCTTGGATTTTCTACCCTAACTCTAGGTTTCATACTTTTTAGTTCTTTTTTCTTTATATTTAAACTTTCTATTTTTAATTTTTCACTTTCAAATGACTCTCCTTCTGCTATTTCAGGGAATATTTCATTTAAAGTTTCCTTCCACTTACCTAATAATTCATCCAATTTAATTATCTTATCATTTATAATTAATTCCTTAGCCGAGATGGTTTCTCCTACTAAGACTGCATTATCATCTTCTAAGATATGAGGAGTTTCAACCAGGATCGATCCATATCCCATCTCAAATAATTCATCTTCTTTCATTGAAATCTTAGCTCCTACCATATTTCCAAAACTCATCTTAGAGATCGTTTCAATTATTCCTCCGCCCCTTACAGTCATGGCAGAGATGATCTTCTTATCCTTTATATTTTCATGGATATATTCAAAGTTAGATTTCAATTGATCTAAATTAGGCATAAGATCCTCATTCATATTATGCTGAATCAGGTATAAATTGTTACCGCTGTTCTTTAATTCCGGCGAGATCACATTAGAGGCCAGAACCTTTGTTACTGCAAAGGAGATCAGTGTAGGTGGTACGTCTATATCATTAAAACTTCCACTCATACTGTCCTTCCCGCCGATGGCAGGGATATTGAAATTTTTCATCATATATTGTGTCCCCAATAAGGCTGCAAATGGTTTTCCCCATTTTTTAGGATTGTCTCCTAATTTTTCAAAATACTCTTGAAATGATAACCTTACTCCTCTGTAATCTCCCCCTACAGCTACTATCTTAGCCAGTGATTCTACCACTGCATAGGCTCCACCATGATATGGTGACCACTTAGTAATCAGCGGGTTATATCCCCAGGTTATTGCAGATGCTGTATCTGTAGTCCCCTCCAATAATGGTATCTTATGAACCGATCCCTCTGTAGGAGTAAGCTGGTATTTACCACCAAATGGCATCAACACCGTACCTGCCCCGATTGTTGAATCAAACATCTCCATAAGTCCCTTTTGAGAACTTACATTGAGGGAACTTATTCTGTTCATAACTTTTTCTTCCAGTGTTGTTCCTGTAGTATTAGGAGTTTCCATTGGACTTTCTGAGTCTGGCCTTTCTACCTCTATATCCATATATCCAGTGACACCATTGGTATCCAGGAAATCACGACTGAGATCTACTATGGATTTTCCTTTCCAATTAATTATTAATCTTCTTTCTTCTGTAACCACGGCTACTTCTACTGCCTCTAAGTTTTCAATGTCAGATAATTTCAGGAATTTTTCTACATCCTTACCTTCTACTACCACTGCCATCCTCTCTTGCGATTCAGATATAGCCAGTTCCGTTCCGTTTAACCCCTCATATTTTACCGGTACTTTATCTAAATTTATTATTAATCCATCCGCCAATTCTCCAATTGCTACCGATACTCCCCCGGCACCAAAGTCATTACATTTTTTAATTAATCTGGTTACCTCCGGATTCCTAAATAATTTTTGGATCTTTCTCTCTTCCGGGGCATTTCCTTTTTGTACCTCAGCTGAGCAGGCAGTTATAGAATTGATATCATGTTCCTTGGAAGAACCTGTGGCTCCCCCGCATCCATCTCTTCCGGTTTTCCCTCCCAGTAAGATTATCTTATCCCCGGGATTGGGAGTTTCACGACGTACATTCCTTGCCGGCGTGGCTGCTACTACCGCTCCTACTTCCATCCTTTTAGCCTTATATCCTTCGTGATAGATCTCTGCCACATGGGATGTTGCCACACCTATTTGATTTCCATATGATGAATACCCATGGGCTGCTGTTGTAGTTATCTTCCTCTGGGATAATTTACCGGGAAGAGTATCCTCTAGTTTTTCCAGCGGGTTCGCCGATCCTGTCACTCTGATAGCCTGATAGATATATGCTCTCCCGGATAATGGATCTCTTATGGCACCACCTATACAGGTAGAAGCTCCTCCAAATGGTTCAATCTCGGTAGGATGATTATGAGTTTCGTTTTTAAACATCAGAAGCCATTTTTCTATCTCTTTTTTCCCATCTTTTTCTATATCCACATCTATATATACAGAACAGGCATTTATTTCTTCTGATACTTCTACATCACCTAATATTCCATTCTTTCTCATCTCCCTGGCTGATATGGTAGCCATATCCATAAGGGTCATCGGTTTTTGCTCTATCCTTTCCCCATGGGCATCCCTTCTGCTTTCCAGGTATTCATTGAATGTCGACTGTAAAGTTTCTTCAAATCTTCCCTTTGGCAGGGTGATTTTTTCTAATATTGTCTCAAAGGTAGTATGCCTGCAGTGATCCGACCAGTAAGTATCCAATACTTTTATCTCTGTATCACTGGGATCTCTCCCCTCTTCATCTCTAAAATATTTTTGAATATGCACAATATCAGCTGTAGTCATGGCTAAACCGCAAGATTTTCTAAAATTTTCTAATTCAACCTCGGTGTAAGAGTTAAAACCTTTATGGATTTCCACTTCATCTGGAGGAGTTATCTCATCTTCCACCATGTTAGATAGATCTTTTTCCCTCATTTCAACTTCATTTATATAGTATTTTTTTATTTTTTTCATATCTTCAGAAGACAGTTTACCGGAAAATATAAGGAGTTTTCCTGTTTTTACCGATATATCTTCACTCTCTTCACAAATTAAATTTATACATTGGACAGCTGAGTCTGCCCTCTGGTCAAATTGACCTGGTAAAAATTCTACAGCTAGATAATTTTTATCCTTTAAATCTAAAGTGTCGTAGGTATAATCTACTACAGTTTCTGAAAGCACCACTTCTTTTATTGTAGATATTTCATCTTTTTTTACATTGAAAAGATCATATATATTTATTATTCTGACCTTCTCCAAATGAACTAAATTTAAATTTTCCTTTAATTCAGTCTTTAGTTTTTTTGCTTCTACAGCAAATTCTTCTTTTTTTTCTACATAGATACGATGATTCATGACTCCTCCTAATTTTTATGAATAAATATAATTTCCTCTCTTACAACAAAAATCCCAGAGCTATTTTTTATAAGTAAAAATAGCCCCGGGATCTAACCAAGTACTTTCATTTACTTATAGCGGCTTATTTAAGGTAAACCGTAGAGACTCCCAACCATATTATGGGTATATATAAGTTTTATTTGATTTTTTTAAAATAATCCAGAGATTATTCCATCTTCATCTATATCGATCAATTCTGCCGAAGGTATTTTTGGTAATCCCGGCATATCTAAGATGCTTCCAGCCATTGCTACGATAAACCCTGCTCCGGCCGATAATCTCAATTCATTTATTGTCACAGTAAATCCACTTGGTCTGCCCATTAGTTTGGGATTGTCTGAGATAGATTTTTGAGTTTTCGACATACAGATAGGCAGTTTATCATAACCGTATTCATTTAATGTTTTTATCATCTTTTTAGCTTTAGGTGTAAATATTACTCCATCTCCGCCATAGATATCTTTTACTATCTTTTCTATCTTTTCCACAATAGAATCTTCTACTCTATAAAGATATTTAAAATTATTTT
Source organism: Psychrilyobacter sp. (assembly GCA_030621995.1). Lineage (GTDB taxonomy): Bacteria > Fusobacteriota > Fusobacteriia > Fusobacteriales > Fusobacteriaceae > Psychrilyobacter. Next base: position 2,331 of record JAUXGP010000030.1, on the reverse strand, counting down.
CCTTGTTTTCTATCTCATCTATCACTAAGTTTGCCAGTTCTATTCCACCAGCTCCACCATTAGCCCATACATCACACAGAGCTACCGGTACACCTAGTTTTTCACAGTGAGTTTTAATAAAGTTTAATTCCGCTTCACTGTCTGTAACAAATTTATTTACAGCTACTACCACCGGCAAGCCGAAGTTTTTCATATTTTCTATATGTTTATCTAAATTTTCTATTCCTCTGACTAAAGCTTCTAAATTTTCTTCCTTCAGCTCTTTAGGGTTCATTCCGCCATGTAATTTAAGGGCTTTTACCGTAGCTACTATGACTACAGCACTGGGTTTTAATCCGCCTTTTCTGCATTTTATATCCAAGAATTTTTCTGCTCCTAAATCTGCTGCAAATCCGGCCTCTGTTATTGCATAATCAGATAATTTAAGAGCCATCTTAGTAGCTAACAATGAGTTACACCCGTGAGCTATATTGGCAAATGGTCCGCCGTGGATTATTACCGGGGTATTTTCCAATGTTTGAACTAAGTTTGGTTTAATCGCTTCTTTCAGGAGAGCTGCTATAGCACCTTCTATCTTCAGGTCCCTTACTTTTAATGGTTTCCCTGCTCTGTCAAATCCAAACACTATCTCACTGATTCTGTTTTTCAGATCCATTATAGATTCTGATAAGCAGAGGATAGCCATTATCTCGGAGGCTACCGTTATTTGAAATGAATTTTCTCTTGGAATTCCATTGGCAATTCCACCCATTCCAATCACTATATTTCTGAGAGATCTGTCGTTCATATCCATAACCCTTTTAAAAGCTATCTTAGTCATGTCTATATCCAGTTTGTTTCCATGTTTTATATGGTTGTCTATACATGCTGAGATAAGGTTATGTGCTACTCCAATTGCATGCAGATCTCCCGTAAAGTGTAAATTTATATCCTCCATTGGAATCACCTGAGAATGTCCGCCACCAGTAGCTCCACCCTTCATTCCAAATACTGGACCAAGAGATGGTTCCCTCAATGCTGCTATAGATTTTTTCCCTAACTTATTCATGGCCTGAGTCAGACCTACAGTAACTGTAGATTTTCCCTCTCCTGCTGGTGTAGGAGTAATTGCCGTTACCAGGATCAATTTCCCGTCTTTCTTATGACTGTTTTTTTTCAATATATCTAAATTTAATTTTGCTTTATATCTTCCATATTGATCATAATCATCTTCCGATAAATTTATCTTAGATGCAATATCTCTAATGTGGAGTATCTTTGCTTCTTGAGCAATTTGAATATCTGTTTTCATGCTGCCTCCTTAAAATAAAAATCCTAAGTGCACACTTATCTCAATGCGGACTTAGGACTGTTCGTTAATTCTATTTTATTTAATTTTTTTAACATCCTCATTTTGTACTTCACGTTAATCCTCCATTAGTTGTATTTTTATCTTGATTTAAAAATTAACTGATCCGGATATTAAAAAAATATTAATACCATAGTAAGCCGTTTACGGTGACTTGTAGAAACTTCCTCCCATATTGAGAAATTATATTGTTCTATTTGAGGATACTATACCATAAGAATTTTCAAAAAGCAATAAATAGTCTTAAACTTCATAAAAAAAATTTGGTTTTCCTTAAATAATATAGCATACTTGTAATACAACAATATATTTTTCTAATTGAGGAGTGTGATAAATTATGATTGGAGTTTACCTGTTAATTGGGGTTGTTATTATCTTTTTTTTACTCAAAGGGTCTAAGACAAAGGATTCCCATGAAACAATCAATGAAAAAGATGAAGTTGCAATGAAAAATAAGGAAATTTTAAAAGAAAAGATTCAAAATGATTTAAAGAAAAACAAGATAGCCCATGTGTTCGTATCAGCTCATGCAAAAAAATATCACACCAAAGAATGCCGATACTATCATGATACTATGATTGAACTTCCTTTAGATCGGGCTAAAAAAGATGGATATGTTCCGTGTAAAATCTGCCACCATAAAAAAGATATCTCTGCCTAGTGGAGGAGATGTCTTTTTTTATTTTAAAAATAAAAAAAATCCGAATAAAATATCCGGATAAAATTTCTTATGGCAGTCCAGTAGGGACTCGAACCCTAAACCCACGGTTTTGGAGACCGTTACTCTACCAATTGAGCCACTGAACTATAAATATTTAATTACTTAAACATTCAAAACTATATAATAATGTTTTTAAAATTAACTCTTTTCTTCTAAATCATTTTGCTTTAGGTTAAGTGTTCGTCATATTAGTATTGGTCAGCTAAAGACTTCACAGCCCTTACACCCCCAACCTATCAACCTCGTAGTCTCCAAGGTGACT
>JAUXGP010000124.1 GCA_030621995.1 Psychrilyobacter sp. | reverse complement strand
AGCAGTTATTTCCAAACGGTTGGGAAAGCCAAGATAACCACAGCTATAAATATTATTCGTCAATTTGTCCTTATGCTTCCGCTCCTATATTTTTTACCTAAACACTATGGTGTAAACGGGGTTTGGTTAGCTGTTCCCATTACAGATTTTATCCTGGCTGTAATCACATCATATTTTGTGATCAAGGAATTTAAATCTTTAAAAAGGAAATCCAATTTAAAAAGACAGGTTGCAGAGGTCTAAAAAAAATTCGATATTAAAAAAAGCAAAAAGTGTCGCGGCGACACTTTTTGCTTTTTTTAATATTTTCAATTGTATATCCAGATCTTATCCCTCTAAGATCTCCGCTGTAGCTTCATAATATGGCCCCTCTTCGTCTTCCCCGAACTCTATGAAGAAAGTTATTTGGAAATCTCCCAGGTAGAACCCTACTCCATTTCCATCTTTTTCTACAAAATACTCCATCTTCTTTAACTTCGTCGTTAATATCAGTTCGGCGATATCCTCTCTTATCTCCACTAACTCTTTCATATCTTCCTCTAAATCAAAGCCTAATTCACTCATCTTTTCACTGATTGCCACAACTCTTCTATCTAATTTTTCTCTCATCGCTTTATCCAATTCCATCACTTCCTTTATTTTTTTCTTCTCTCATTATACCATATTTAAAAGATATATTACTGTGACCTAAAAAATATTTTTAAAAGTTTAATAAAAACCCTGTAGGATCCCATAATTTCTGAAATTCAAAAAACATGAACAATCCAAGACCCAGGCAGCCGGTATCTACAGGAAATTTTATATTTTATATGAACAATTTTTATTCCTGAATGATACTTTCTAATCCCTGAAACTAATGTTACAATATTTAAGCAGACAACAATAAATTAGGAGGAATGAAATGGAATATGGAATTTTAAGTTTACTACCCCCGATAGTTACACTACTCTTGGCAATCTATACGGGTCAAGTTATTATTTCTTTGTTTTTAGGTATTGTATTTAGTAACCTGATAATTAATGGATGGAATATCTTAGGAGCTTTAAATATGAGTTTAGAGGGTGTTATTCAGGTCTTTTCAGAGGGGTGGGCTACAAAAACCATCATCTTTACATTTTTAATCGGTGGAATTATGACCCTTATCCAAGTTTCAGGAGGGGTTCAAGGATTCGTAGAATTTTTAACCAAGAAAAAAGGAATAATAAAATCTAGAAAAGGTGTCATGCTGCTCGCTTACTTCATCGGTATTGTCGTTTTTATCGAGTCCAGTATCACTATCCTATTAACTGGAACCGTAACCCGTGATCTTTCCGACAAATATAAAATTTCAAGAGAAAAGTTAGCATATATCTGTGACTCTACATCTGCTCCTGTTTGTGGATTAATACCATTAAATGGCTGGGGAGCTACTATCTTAGGAATATTAGCGGCTCAAGTTAGTGTAGGAGTTGTCGATATAAATCCAGTTACGATTTTAATCAGAAGTATCCCCTACCAAATATATTCTATAGTTGCTATTATCACAGTTTTTTATTTTATCATTACCGAAAACCATTTTGGTCCTATGAAAAAAGCTGAAGAAAGAGCCCTAAAGGAAGGTAAAGTCATTGCTGATGATGCTACCCCTGTGGTAGAAGAAGATGCTATCAACTTACCCATAAAGGAGGGAACTGTAATCTCTATGTGGAATATGATCCTTCCCATCATGGTTCTGGTTTTCATGATGCCTATAGGATTATATATTACCGGGAATGGAAATATGCTGGCAGGAAGCGGCTCCACATCCCTGTTTTGGGCAATCTGTACAACTACAGCCTTTACAGGGATCTATTATATATCAAAAAAAGTGATGAACTTAAAAGAGTATATGGATTACCTGTATAAAGGTATCGGAGGAATGGCGCCTGTATCTATGATATTGATCTTTGCATTTGCAATCGGAAACTCCATAACTACCCTGGGGACGGGACAATATATCGCCAGCCTTCTAGATGGAGCTTCTATAGATCCTGCATTTACAGGGGTAATAGTATTTATTTTAGCTGGATTAATGGCATTTGCCACCGGGACTTCATGGGGTACTTTTGCTATTATGATTCCTATTGCACTGCAAACTGCTGTGGCTTTAGATGGAAATATCTATCTAGCTGTAGGAGCTGCTATCTCTGGCGGAATTATGGGAGATCATTGTTCCCCTATATCAGATACTACAATAATGGCTTCTATGGCTACTGCATCGGATCATATCCACCATGTCAGAACCCAAATTCCATATGTTTTAATCAATGCAGGAATAAGTTCCATAATATTTATTATTTTAGGGTATCTCGGTTAAAATTTAAAAAGGTTTATTACGATGGTTGGTTTCACTTATTTTTTTTTAAAAAAATTAATTGACAAGTGTAGGAGATTACTATATAATTTCCTATGTTAAGCATCAGTGGCGGAATGGTAGACGCGTAGGGTTGAGGGCTCTATGGGAGTTTTCCTGTGGGGGTTCAAGTCCCCCTTGATGCACCATCTTATTTTCATACAAATGGGATATAATATAAAACATATTGAAAAAGTTCCCAATTTGGGAGCTTTTATTTTTTTATTAAAGGAATTTTAAATTTAAATTCGAATATACTTGTTAATATAATCAAAATCATAAGAAATGGAGGTAAAGAATACTATGTTCAAATTCTATAACTTTGATGGATTGTAACAACTTAATAGACCTCCTCCATAATAATTGCAATAAATTTTTAAATTGAGCAATTAATAATAGGAGGTAAAGAAATGATAATCAATGAAAAGAAAAAGTTTGAAAAATATATTTCAGATGAAAATGAAGCATTTTTAGGATGGGATTTTAATTATTTAACTCGCAATGGTCGAATGAAAGGATTCCCTTTGCGTTGGAATTATTATAATGAAATAAGAGATTATTGTAGCAATGCTACTTCTCTTTTAGATATGGGAACTGGTGGTGGTGAATTTTTATCTTCGTTACCTTTTTTACCGAAAGATACTTGTGCTACAGAAGGGTATGAACCAAATATTAAAGAAGCAAAAAAAAGATTAAAACCCTTAGGAATAGATGTTTTTTTTTATAAAAGAAGATACAGTCCTTCCTATATCCTCAGAAAGATTTGATTTAATAATTAATCGTCATGAATCTTTTTCATCTCTAGAATTAATGAGGATTTTAAAACCTGGAGGATATTTTATAACTCAACAAGTTGGTGGGGTAAATGACATAGAGTTAAATATGTTACTAGGAGCAAATAGCCCTCAATTTGAAGATTGGAACTTAAGTAGTGCATCTAAAGAGCTTAAGTCATGTGGTTTTAAATTAAAAGAACTAAAAGAAGATAAAGTAAAAACAAGATTTTATGATATTGGTGCAATAGTATATTATTTAAAAGCAATACCTTGGCAAATCCCAGATTTTAGTATTAATAAGTACTATAAATATTTATTTCATATTCATGAACTTATTAGCAAACAAGGATACATAGATTTAACTTGTCACCGCTTTTTCATAATTGCTCAGAAAAAATAAAACATATTTAAAAAGCTCTCAATTTGGGAGCTTTTATTTTTAGATTTAAAATTGTTATTACCTCTAAAATTTATTTTTCAAATTCTCCTTTTTCTTCTCCCCTCCTCAGAGCTTCTAAAACAAGTTATCAGACATTTTATTCTCATCTCGACTTTCTTGTCGACACATGTTCTTAAATCACCTCTATAAGCAAATTAGAAGGTCGGAATTTCGGGATCTACATTGCTATTTATGCTGTAATCCCTAAAAAATAATTTTTCATCAAAATATAATTTTATAAATTATTATATTCTCTTAATATGGTATAATAAGATCCATCTTTTTATTTCATATTTTCTTTGGAAATAGGGAGAATATTAAAAGTTTATAAAATTTAGGAGGCTACAGTGAAAAAAGGAAAAACTAAAGCAGTAAAAATAAAGGGGAAAATGAAAAACAAAGGAAAAAGAAAAGGAAAAGCCATTATTAAATCTAATGTTAAAAGAAAATTTAAGGAAAATGAAGTGGTTGAGAATTAGAAGCAGGATAATATCTTGCTTTTTTTTATATTTTTTTTAGTTCCCAGCTAAGATTTTATTTAAGTAATTTTTTACATATCACTGTGGGAATGATTTATTTTACCCGGCTATTGCAGTATAAAATATATTGGTGTTAAAAGATGTAATACAGGAGGAAAGGTCATATGAAGACAAATATTAAATTTAGGAAACTGGAAATAAATGATTTAGAGAGTTATCTGTATTTAAATAATCCAGAAAGAGAATTTCATAAATATAATGGTCCATATTTTGGTAAACCTAGTCTAGAGGAATTGAAACAAGATGTTGAGAATTATAGAAGTAAATTTTTAAAGGGAGAAAAGGACGTAAAATCAGGAAAGATGATTGTAGATAGCAGTAATAATGAACTAATAGGAACGGTGAACTCTTACTGGAAATCTAAAGAAACACTGTGGATGGAGATAGGTATTGTGATCTTCAATGAAAATTATTGGGGAAAGGGCATAGGTTATGAGGCTTTAAAGATGTGGATAACAGAATTATTCAATGAAAATACTGAAATTGTAAGACTTGGCCTTACTACCTGGTCAGGAAATGAAAGGATGATGAACTTATCGGAAAAATTAGGAATGACAAAAGAAGCGACCTATAGAAAAGCTCGTATTGTTGACAATAAATATTATGACTCTGTAAGTTATGGTATCCTGCGAGAAGAATGGGATTTTTAAAGTCAAAACTGTTAAAAATAAAATTTATTCTAAAGGAGTCTCAAGGTATGGAAAAAACAGTTGATAAAGATATAAAAATTGTATCTTTAAGTTTAGATGATATAGAATCTGTTGATCAGTTATGTAAAGAGTGTGAAGATTATTTTTTATTACATGATGGATGTTTGCACACCAAAAAAAATTTAGAGGAAATATTCACTTCATTGCCGCCTAACAAACAACCACAAGATAAATTTGTATTAGGAATATTTTACAAAGATCAATTAATAGGGATCATTGATCTTGTAAGGGATTTCCCAACAATTGGTCAATGGATCATTGGATTATTTCTTTTAAAAGAAAAAGAGAGAGGTAAGGGTATTGGGAAATTAATTCACAGTACTTTATCTGAAATAGTTTTAAACTTAAACGGGAAGTCACTTAGAATAGGTGTGTCTAAAGAAAATGTTAATGGGCTTAAATTCTGGGGAAATCTTGGTTATAAAAAAATAAAAGAAAGCAATATGAAAATAGGAAATAAACTGCATAAAGTATATACAATGGTGTTGGGGTTATAGAATCACATTTTCATAATTCTTAAAATTTATTCCCGTAACTAGAACAATTGAAAAGGCTCCCAAAATCTGGAAGCCTCTCTTTTTGATATTCCACTTATTTTCTCACTAAACTGTTTTTGCCTTTCTTTCTTTTTTCTTTAAACCATCAAAATAATCTTTAGTTTCCTTTATAACCACTCCACTGAGAGCAATTAATCCAATTAAGTTTGGAATAGCCATAAGCCCATTAACTATATCAGCTACAACCCAAATGAGCTGTAACCTTATAAGTCGGATCGTAGCCATGT
>JAUXGP010000249.1 GCA_030621995.1 Psychrilyobacter sp. | reverse complement strand
TGAATATCGATGGAAATTTAAAGTTAAAAAATAAAGAGATAAGTTATAATGGAATGGTCAGTATCGATGACGGGTCCATTGTATTGAACAATAATTTATTTTATTTAAGTACTGCTACAGCAAAATTTGTTAAAACCGAAGCTGAGTCTGTAAGTTTTCATCCGATAGTAGTACTAAATGCAAATTCTACCATTGCAAATGAAGAGGTATACATAAATATAAGCGGTGAATATCCAAATTTACAGATACAAATGAGTTCAGATTCAGGGTTAAATCCAGACGAGATAGGATCGCTCCTGACTTTTCATAATGTAGGTGATGAAAAAAATCCAAGTGTAGTGGTGAAAGATGTGTTGGACAGGGAGATAAGTGAAAAACTTTTTTCGCCGATCTCTACGGAAATAGCCAATGTATTGAAGATAGAAAAATTTCAAATTTCATCTGATTTAGTAGCATATGAATATGAAGGTGGAACTTATAAGGATACAGGAACTTTGGGATTGGGAGCATCGGTAGAAGCTGAGAATCCAATATACAAAGATAAATTATATTGGAAGGCTAAAGCTAGATGGGGATCATCTAAATATTATGACAATGTCACTGAGTATGATTTCGCTTTAGATCATAGAATAACCAAATACTTATCGTGGGGTGGAGGAGTTGGAAAAATTCCAGAGGGTAGAATAAGGACAGGAGATACCCTGATTAACTATCATATTGATTTAAGTTGGAGAAAAAAATATAAAAATTTAGAGCAAATAATACTTAACATATTTTTACTTGGAGGAGAAGAATGAGAAAACAATTAATAATTTTATTGACACTTTTGATCTCATTGGTGAGTTTTTCCCTGGATTACGAAATATCTAGTATAGATATCAAAGGAAATCGGGAAGTACCAATGGAAGTTATCAAAGGAAATTTAAAGTCCAAAGCAGGGGATAAATACTCCACGAACAATATGGTAATGGATTATCAAAATATAAAAAACTTATCGTATATTGATGATGTAACTATATATCCTAAATTAGAAGACAATAAGATAAAGCTTATCGTTCAAATTAAAGAGGATAAAGATGCAGCAGACTTATTGAAAAAAGAAAATATCTTACCCATGTCTGAAAGGGTAAAGGTGGATAAATCTTTAATTATAAGTTCAATAGATATATTTGGAAATTTACATATTTCCAGAGAGGAAATTTTAAAACAAATACCAATCAAAGTAGGTTCGTTTTTTTCTAAGGCAAAAATTTTAGAGGGGCAGAGAAACCTTATTAATACCGGTCATTTCAGGGATGTAAATCCAGAGGTATATAAGTATGGTGAAGGAGTATCGGTACAATATAATTTAGAAGAAAATCAAATTATAACTGGAGTGGAAATTCAGGGAAATACCAAGTATTCAACGGATGAATTAATTAAATTAATTCAAACTGAACCCGGAAAAATATATAATATAAATACATTGAGGGATGATAAAGACAGGATCATTAAAAAATATCATGAAGATGGTTACACTCTGGCTAAAGTAATAAATATTGACATCAACAATGAAATGAAATTGGTGATAACTCTCACTGAGGGAGTTATTCGTCAAGTCGAATATAAAAAAATGGTAACTAAGCAAAAAGGAGCCCGTAGACAATCCAATGATACTCTCTTAAAAACAGAAAATTTTATAATTGAAAGGGAATTAGAGATAAAAGAGGGACAGGTATTTAATCAAAAAGATTATGATCAAACAGTAAGAAACTTAATGAGAAGCGGTGCTTTTAAAAATATCCAGCCTGAATATAAAAGTATTCCCGGAGACCCGGATGGTGTAAAGGTTGTGATGCTTATAGACGAGGACAGAACAGCTATGCTTCAAGGGGCAATATCTTATGGTTCGGCAGTAGGGCTTGTAGGAAGTATCAGTATAAAAGATACCAACTATAAGGGCCGGGGACAAGATTTTGGATTTACCTTTGAAAAATCTTCGGAAGACTATACGAGTGCAAGTCTATCTTTTAGAGATTCGTGGATAAAAGATACAGATTTTGTATCGTGGGGATGGAATCTATACAGACAGGAAGATGAAGACAGTGAAACCTATGATCACTATTCCAGTACTATTCATGGGGGTACCATTTCAATCGGTAAGGGTCTCAGCAGATATTTAAGGTTTGAACTGGGGCTTAAATTAGAGAGAGTCGAGGAAGAAAATGAAGATGGTAAGAGTACACAGGATTATAACTATGCAAGTATAACGCCATCAGTTGTATATGATACCAGAAATAACTATCTGGATCCTACATCTGGTAATTATGCTAAATTTGGTGTAGAACTGGGTCATTATTTTGGAACTGAAGTAGGAAGTACATATGATTATGAAGGTTCAGGTATTAATCGTGAAAATGAAGCTTTTGCCAAGGCTACCTTAGAACTTAGAAAATATCACCAAGGATTCTTTAAAGGGAATACCATGGCCTATAGAATGGTTGCTGGAATGGGTACAGACTCATTGAAGTATCAGCAACTATATGCTGTTGGTGGAGCCAACTCCATGAGAGGGTATAAATACGGCTGGCTGAGAGGGCAGGATCAATTAGTTTCTAACATCGAAAATAGAACGGAGATAAATGAATTTTTAGGTCTGGTTTTCTTCTATGACATTGGTAGATCTTGGTATCATGGGGACAGTAGTGATAAGTTTGTGGATAGATCTGAAGGAAATTTTCCGGATGATATAAAACAATCAGCAGGTGTAGGACTTAGAATAAAGACACCAATTGGGCCGATTAGACTGGACTTTGGATTCCCAGTAGGAGATTCTGAGGAAAGTGGAATGCAATTCTTCTTCAACATGGGACAGATGTTTTAAATAAAATATTAAAATAAACAGGAGTGAGTATAATGAAAAAAATGTTAACATTAGTAATGGCAATAAGTATGTCAATATCGATATTTGCAGCTAAGATAGCTACTGTGAATACACAAAAAGTATTTAATGGATACTCAAAAACACAAGCCGCTAAAACAAAGTTAGAAGCTGAAAAGACAAAATTAGAGGGACAATTAGCAATTAAGGCTGAAAACTTGGAGAAAGTAGCTAAGGCATTGAATGCAAAAGGAGATAAAGTAACAGTGGCTGAAAAAGATAAATTCCAAAAACAACAGATGGAATTTGGAAAAGAGCGTC
>JAUXGP010000198.1 GCA_030621995.1 Psychrilyobacter sp. | reverse complement strand
GAAGTAGTATGTGATTCATCAGAAGAAAACTTAAGATTAAGAGTAGCAGCTGAATATGGAGCTACATCCGGTAAATTTGAATTAGCTAAGAGAGCTAAAAAATTAGGATTCAATGCAATCCACGATACAGTACATGAGATGGCTAAGGATGAAGCTAGACATGGAAAAGCATTCAAAGGTTTATTAGAGAGACATTTTGAAGGTAAGTAATTAAAAATTTAAAAGGAGAAAATTCTTATGAATTTTCTCCTTTTTTTTATTGCCTAGAAAATTATAAAATAACTTAACAAATTAAACCTTATAAATATTAGTATTAAGATTAGTCTGGATACAACGTCACGTTGTTTTTTTATTTCTAATAAATTTATACTGTAACTTCTGATAATTTACACTGTCTTTTCCAATTAATAGTTCCAAAAATAGAATTGAGTAAAAACACAACCCACATTAATAATGTCGCCACTGTTTCAGGGCTTATATTCCCTATTTTTAACCATAAAATCACAGATATAGCATTCACCAAGATCCACAGGTACCAATTTTCTGTATATCTCTTTGACATTAAAAATAATGCAGTTATTCCTAATATTGTTGTGGTAGCATCTAAAATAACATTGTTACCATTTATTAACTGTAAAAAACTCGCAAGTGCCGCTATCGCCACTATTACTCCTAATCCGCCAAATATCCTCTCTTTAGTCGTTAACATCCTAAACTCTACGTCATCATCAGCTTTTACTTTGTTATTTTTCCACACCATATAACCATATATCCCCATGGGAATATTATAAACAAATCTCATGATAGCATCACCATAGATAGCATTACTATATGTTATATATCCATATAATATACTTCCCACTATTGAAAAAATAAAGTTAGAAACTTTTCCTTTAGCCAATAATATTACACAAATTATATTGATTATCATCGCTATAATAGACATTGCTCCTGCTTTTAAATATATCGATGCTGATACTGTTGTAATCAACGACACTGCAAACCATATATATTCTAACTTTTTCCACCCCTTAAAATCACTTGTTAATATCATTTTTCCTCCTTGATTATTGTTTTTTCCAAGGGAATTATAAATGGAAACAATATAAAGAAATAGGTCAAATGTCCTGCTTCAAAATGCTTTTCTCTTTCTATTTATAAATAACCAGTCTTTAATAGATAAAAAAATGTAGAATCATCATAGATATCAAAAAACTAAAAGGTATAGAATCAATTGATTCTATACCTTTTTTTAATAAATATATTAATTTTAACTATTCAAATCTATATCCTAGAGACACATAGATAAGTCCTACATCTGTCTTTTCACTTTCTTTAAAGACTGTATTATCATTAACTTTTCCTTTAACTGTCAATTTATATTGAGTTACTTGATAACCCAATTCAATATTAAAATTTTCATATTCTAAACCACCGGCTATCCCAGCTGTCCACCTACCTTCCATCTCCGCTTTTATATTATAATCAACCCCTAAATACTGGTCACTTATTTCCCCGCTGGCATTTCCAAAAGACCATCCGACCCTTGCAGAGATATAAGGTGTAACTAAATCTAATTCACTAAAATTATATCTTAATTACACCGGTTAAAGGGATACTGTCTAAAATCTCATCCCATTTAACATTATAGCCAGGAGTTTTCCCTATTTCCTTTTCTATCTCTTCTCCAACCCATTTTAAGGGTTCTCCAAAAGTATCATCTACATCATATTGACTCCATCCAAAATTAACACCCATCTCTAAATTTTGAGTAACGCCATATAGGATATCTCCATTCAATCCTGCAAATCCATCTACCTCAAAATCAATATCCTCACCATCATTTCTACTTTCTCCAATTGCTATTTTAGGTATAAATGTAAGTTGATCTTCATACCCCGCATCTCCCATTGCCATAGTCGACATTGTTCCTAGTATCATAGTTAACATTATTAATCTTTTCATCTCTTCCCCTCCTAAGATTTAACTTAATCTTTTAGCTTTACTTTAAGTATAGCCCAAGAAAAATGAAAAAGCGACCAAATTTAAAAAAATTATAGTCGCTTTCAATCTGTATTTAATATATCTGATCCTTTATATTTTTTCTATTCTCAAAATAACAACAATTTCTATCTTAATTTTTTTTAACTTAAACCTGCTATAAATATAGCAGTTATACCTACCGGAATTATGAGTCTTACTAAGGGTCCCCACCAGTTAAAAACTTTTAATTTAATTGCTCCAACATTTGTTTCATCTTGATATTTTTTAAATTTCCATATAAATAAAACTAAAAGAAAAAATAAACTTCCAAACACATTTCCTAATGGCATCTTAGAAAATAAGTTGGACATGGTTACAAATAACGTACTTGATCCACCATTGGGTTTCAATCCCAGTGCAAACATTGCCGGAAATATTGCCCCACTCTTTTTTATATGTCCTTGACAAAGGGTACAGTTTTCTTCTTTAACCTTCTATTAATACTCTTGTAACACATTATCACCAACAGGATACCACCAAGATACCCATTGATAACATAAACAATGTTCACAAGTTTATCAAAAGGAAGCCATATTCCAACAAAGAAACCTAAAGTAGCTAGTAAAAACGTAAGAAGCTTAAAGGACTTTGTGCCCTCCTTAGTAAATCTCGCTGAGACACTCCAAAGTAAAGGAACCGCTGTGGAGAAAATTCCTGCTAAGATTATTAGAGCAAATATGCTAGAAAACAGCGGGTGGATATTGTTAGCTAGGTAAAGCATTGGGATTTGTGTGCCGGCTGTCATATCGATAGACGACAGTAGCCCCAAGGTGATAATCACTACTGCCAGGGAGAACAGAGCTCCTCCAAGGATCCCTCCAGATTTAGCTTCTAACGAACTTTGAGCCTTGGCTCCTAAAGAAGCCAGGAAGCCGGCTAGCCAAAGCATGCAGAAACCAACATATGAAAAGGCAGCTAAATACCATGATGATGATGCCTTCACCAGTTTTTCGGAAGATTTCAAAGATTCTATGGACAAGGACACTGTTTCTGGATCTAGATTGGTGTAGTTCTTGAAGATAGATACAATACCTACACCAATAGCGATCGCAACTATAATAGGGCCGACTCTTCCAACGATTTCAACTATCTTGGACAATCCTGTAAGGACGGTGATCAAAGACAAAGAAGCTATTAAAAGTCCACCAACTACCGCTGGTGTCCCGTAATGCTGAGTCATGGTAGCAGATGCACCCGCTACCATGACTACAAAAGACATAAAACAAAATATTGTTGAAAAATAATCAAAGAAGAACCCTAATTTTTCTCCACAATAGTATCTATAGATGTCGTTACCTTTTTCAAATTTCTCCCTATGCCCAACCTCTAAAAAACTAGAGCAGACATATACTAAGAGCAGAAAAACAACAGCAGAACCTGCTAATCCTAAGTAACCATAACCGGCAAAATACTGTAAGATCTCTTGTCCGGTCGCAAATCCTGAACCTATCAGAAAAGCAATTATAGCTCCAGCAAACATTATGACAGTTTTTTTATTGATTTTTTCGTTTACCATGATATTTTCATTTCCCATCAAAACCTCCTTTTTTCTATTAAAAGACATTTTATTACCCCTTATTTGTGAAAAAATTATCTTAAAAAAGGAATAATCAATCATTGTGTAGTCTTCCTAAGTCCGACATTTTTAAGTAGAGAAAAAAATATTTTTTCTCAAGCCCTTTACCATGGGCTCAAGAAAAAATAATCAATTATTTATTCAAATTCAGTTACTCCAGTAACTTCTATAGTTAAAGCATCTACTGCTCTTTTTACAAGACTATATTTTAGCTCTCCCTCTTCCTTAGAAGAAAGTTTTGGATTTCCTACTGGATATGGTATTGCAACAGTCGGAATAATCCT
>JAUXGP010000289.1 GCA_030621995.1 Psychrilyobacter sp. | reverse complement strand
GGTATCTTCTTTTACCACCATGGCCGCATGGCCGTACCATGCAAGCGGATCTTTTATCATCTTATCCTTTATTATAATATCCCCTATCTCCAATTTTTCAGTCCTATGCCTTACTCTTTTTACATCCTGCCATTTCCTCTCCGCAGGTATGCTGGCACAGGATGTAAAAACAAATAAAAACCCAAAAAAAACAAGGATTTTAATAAGGTTATTTTTTTTTAAAATATATGAATGCACCATTCCTGCCACTTTTATCCCCATCCCTTCTGTACGAATGAAATTCATCCCTGTAAGTACACCTGTTAGAAATTATTATATTTTCTTCTCCTATCCCCAGTCTCAATAATATCTGCCTGTTAAACTCTATATTGTCATAGTAATAACCATCTGATTTTATAGAAAATACCATTTTCGTCATTTCCTTACCATACTGCCTGTAGTAGGCCTCAAAAAACTCTTCTCCTACAGGGTAATTACCGGCAGATATCCCTATTCCCAATCCGATTAAAATGTCTTCTGCCTTGGAGCCGTATTCAGAGATCATCTTTTCTATCATATTTTTTTGTATCCCATCAAAGGCACCCTTCCATCCTGCATGGCAGAGTCCGACCACCTCATTTTTCTTGTCATAGGCATATATAGGCAGGCAGTCTGCATACTGGGTAAACAAAATCAAATCTTTGTTTTTGGTAATAAATCCATCGGTATCCAGGTAGATATCTTTTGCCTCATTTCCTATCACCGCTATATTAGCTGAGTGAGTCTGTCCGGCAAAAACTATAGTTTTATCCTCTATCTGCAGAAGTTTTTTTATCCTATCTTTAGATACCACATCCTGCCTTATTATCCTGCTGTCCATCAGATCTTTGGTGGTATAGACTGCCCCTATCCCCATCTTATCAAATTCCTCTATCTCATAATATTTATCTTTTTTTATAAACATAGGTTCAACTCCTCGACTAATTTATAAACTGAGATAGTAAAAGAAGAATTCCAAAGGAATTCTTCTTTTACCATCTATTACTACATTCTATTTACTGTTTTCATTCCCAATAGTTCTAATCCCTCTTTTAAAGTTTTAGCTGTTCTGTCGGCAATCAATAATCTAGAGTATAGGATCTCATCCTCTTGATTTAATATCGGGCAGGCATTATAGAAACTGTTAAATTTCTTAGCTAATTCAAATAAATAATCTGTGATTAAGTTAGGCTTATATGTTGTAGAAGCCTTCAATACCGCTGCCGGGAATTGATTCATATGCAGTGCCAGTGCTTTTTCTGCTTTTTCTATAAATTTCACTCCAGCATTTTCATCTAATTTTTTAGAAGCCTCCGCCCCTTTTCTTAGGATAGACTGAATTCTGGCATATGTATACTGCAGATAAGGCCCTGTATTTCCTTCAAAACTTAAGATCTTATCCCATTCAAATATTATTGCACTCTGCCTGTTTTGAGACAGGTCAGCATATTTAACAGCTCCGGTTCCCACTACTTCTGCAATAGTTTCTTTTTCCTCATCTGATAAACTAGGGTTCTTTTCATTTACTACTTCCAGTGCTCTTCTCTTAGCTTCATCCAGGAGTTCCTCTAATTTAATTACATTTCCTTTTCTAGAAGAGAATATCCCGTCGGCAAATCTCATAATTCCAAACCATATATGGTGTTTTTCGATATCCCAACCCATCATCTCAGTTATTGCAAAAAACTGCTTAAAATGATCCTGCTGTCTTTCATCGGTTACATAGACCAATTTATTTATATCATAGTTTTCTTTTCTGAATTTAACTGTAGCTATATCTGAAGTTGCATATAAGAATGCTCCATCTCCTTTTTGCACCAGACATGGATTTAATTTTGTTTCCTCAGGGAAAAATACAACCTGGGCTCCCTCAGATTCCACAGCTATCTTCTTTTCCTTCAATTCTTCTATAACTCCTGGCATTATATTATGGTAGTGAGATTCTCCAAAGTAAGTATCAAACTCTATATCCAGTCTTTTGTATACCTTGTTATATTCATTTAACGATACCTCTATAAACTCCTTCCAAAGTCTATAATTTTCCTCGTCACCTTCATGCAGTTTTTTTAATTCCAATCTTGCCTGATCGTTTAACTCCTCATTATGCTCTGATTCCACAGCAAATTTTACATATACTCTCTCCAATTCATCGATTGGAGCTTCCTTATATGCATCAGTATCCAGCCAGTTCCTGTATCCTATGATTAATTTTCCAAACTGTGTTCCCCAGTCACCGATATGGTTGTCGGCAACGGTGTTATATCCCAGATGGTTATAGATTCTTTTTATAGAATCTCCTATAATAGTAGACCTGAGATGACCTATATGCATTCTTTTGGCAATATTGGGAGAAGAATAATCTATGATTACATCTCCATGGGTATCTAAAAATGAAAAATCATACTTTTCAGCAGTCATGGTATTTATTCTCTTTCCTAAATATTCTTCCTTTAAGTATATGTTGATAAATCCAGGTCCTGCTATCTCTAATTTTTCAATGATCTCATTCTCAAAGAATCCCTCCAATAACTGAGCAGCTATAGCTCTGGGATTATTTCCAATTATCTTAGAATTCATCATGGCAAAGTTAGTCTGGAAATCTCCAAATTTATCGTTTGCAGTAGGCTGGATATCGATCTCTTTCAATCCTTCTACTCCTTCAAATGAATTTTCTACCATCTGATTAAATATACCCGCTATCTCTTTTTCAATAAGTAACATATT
>JAUXGP010000241.1 GCA_030621995.1 Psychrilyobacter sp. | reverse complement strand
TCAAGGTTTTTAGGAAACCCTAGAAAAAATGTGCTAAAATAATATTAGAAAAGATAATTGCTAATTACAGGGGAGGGAGCTATGAAAAATAAATTTGTACATTTACATCTACATACTGAATACAGCCTCCTGGACGGAGTAGGAAAGATAGATGAATATTTAGATCGTGCACTGGAACTAAAGATGGATGCTGTGGCAATCACAGATCATGGGAATATGTTTGGTGCCATAGAATTTTATAAGAAGGCCAGGAAAAGAGGGATAAAGCCAATCCTGGGAATGGAAGCATATATAAGCTTGGGTTCCATGGAAGACAAGGAAAAAACAACCTATCATTTGGTGCTTTTAGCTAAAAATGAAACAGGCTATAAAAATCTGATGAAACTATCCTCTATAGGATATTTGGATGGTTTTTACTATAAGCCGAGGATAGACAAAACTGTATTAAAAAAATACAGTGAGGGACTCATAGGACTGTCAGCCTGTATGCAGGGGGAGATAGCTCGCGGCATCAGAGATGAGAAAACTAGTGAGGAATTAGGGGAGGTTATAGACTCCTACATAGATATATTTGGAAGGGAAGACTTTTATATAGAGTTACAGGATAATGGAATTCCTGAGCAATATCCAATGAACGATAAATTATATGAGCTGGCAAAGGAATATAATCTTCAAGTAGTGGGAACAAACGATGTTCACTATGCCCATTACGGGCAGCATGGGTTACAGGATGTATTGATCTGCATACAGACAGGAAGTAAGATAGATGATGAAAAGAGGATGAGGATCCATACCAACGAACTATTTATGAAGAGCAGAGATCAGCTTGTGGAAAAACTAGGCAGGTATGAAGGGGCCTTGGAAAATACAGTAAAGATAGCAGAAAAATGCAATTTAGAGATAGAGTTTGGTAAATTTAAATTTCCTGAATATAAAGTCGGGAAAGAATTTAAAGGGATACATGAGTATTTACGAAAATTAGTCTATGATGGACTGGATAAAAGGTACCCGAATGGGATAGAGGAAAAGGTAGTAGAGAGAGTCGAATATGAGCTGGGAATCATAAATAAGATGGGGTATGAGGAATATTTTGTAGTCGTCTGGGATTTTATAGACTATGCCAAAAAACAAAAGATACCCATAGGTCCTGGAAGGGGATCCGCAGCAGGTAGTATGGTTGCTTATACTCTGGGGATAACAGAGTTAGATCCCATAAAGTATAATCTTATATTTGAAAGATTTCTCAACCCTGAACGGATATCTATGCCGGATATAGATATAGATATCTGCCAGGAAAGACGGCACGAACTCATAGAATATGTAGGGGAAAAATATGGCAGAGACAGGGTGGCTCAGATAATCACCTTTGGGACGATGAAGGCGAGAGCTGCCATAAGAGATGTGGGGAGAGCATTAAATATACCTTTATACAAGGTGGATAAACTGGCGAAATTAATTCCCCAATTTTATACAATAGATCGAGCCCTCCGTGATATAGGTGAGTTTAAAAAAGCCTATGACACAGATACCGAATCTAAAAAAATAATAGACATATCCAAAGGATTGGAAAATAAAGTGAGACATGCTTCTGTCCATGCAGCGGGGGTAGTGATAACTAAAAATCCGCTGACCGATGATGTGCCATTGTATTCCGATTCCAAGGGAGAGCAGGTCTGTACCCAATATCAGATGAAGGAATTAGAGGATTTAGGGCTCCTAAAGATGGATTTTCTGGGATTACGAAACCTGACGATACTTCAAAGGACTATCGATTATATAGAGGGTGGAGTAGGAGTGAAGATAGAACTCAGTGATATTCCGCTGGATGCTCCACTGGTATATGATGCACTCCAGAGGGGAGATACCCTGGGGGTATTTCAATTGGAATCCAGAGGGGTAAGAAAGTTATTAAAAAAATTACATCCAAATAATTTTGATGATGTAATCGCAGTCTTGGCTCTATATCGGCCGGGACCTCTGGGGTCGGGGATGGTGGACGACTATATAGGTGTAAAAAATGGATTAAAAAGTGCTGTATACCCCCATGAAAGTTTGGAAGAAGTATTAGAGGAAACATATGGGGTGATACTGTATCAAGAACAGGTCATGAAGATAGCTTCCATTATGGCAAATTATTCCCTGGGGGAAGCGGACCTGCTTCGTCGTGCCATGGGTAAAAAGATAGCTGAATTAATGGAAGAGAATAGGTTAACCTTCATTGAAAGATCGGTAAAAAATGGCTATGAAAAAAAGGTGGCAGAGGATGTATTTTATCTTATAGATAAATTTGCAGGATATGGGTTTAATAAGTCTCATTCGGCAGCTTATGGACTTATAGCTTACTGGACGGCATACTTTAAGGAGTATTATCCCAAGTATTACTACGCAGCTCTCATGACCTCTGAACGTGGTAACAACGATAAATTGGCTGTATATATAGATGACGCCAGAAGCCATGGAATAGATGTGGGCTTGCCTGATATAAATAAAGTCAGTAATAAATTTATCGTAGATGGGGATCAAATTAGATTCGGGATGTCTGCCATAAAGAACTTAGGCGAGGGGATAATAGAGAAGCTCATTAAAGATATAGAGGAGTTTGGCGGATATAAAAACTTTGAGGAGTTTGTTATTCGAACTAAAAAGATAGGGATGAATAAAAAAGCCTTGGAAGCTCTGGTATTATCGGGAACCTTGGATAATCTGCCGGGGAATAGAAGAGAAAAATACAGCTGTATAGAAAAATCTCTGGTCTATGCAGCTCGTGTAGCTAAGGAAGATGAGATTCAGCAGATGAACCTATTTGGGGAAGCTCGGGCAACCATAGAGAGTTTTACCATGGGAAGTATGGAGGAGTATAAGATAGAAAATCTCCTTAAAGGGGAAAAGGAATATCTTGGATTTTATTTTACCGGACATCCGCTGGATAGGTTCAATGAACTGTTAAATGTCTATGAACTGGATAAATTGGTGGAATTAAAAGCCGATAAACCCCGTCATGCGAGAACCTGCGGAATAATCAGTGAGATAAAGAGGATAATAACTAAAAAAAATAAACAGATGATGGCTGTATTTACTCTGGAGGATCACTTTGGAACTATTAGCTGTACTGTGTTTCCCAATGAATTTGAAAGGCTGTCCAACTACCTGGTAGAGGGAAATGCCGTGTATTTAGAGGGAAGTGTACAACTGGATTTTTTTGGTGGAAACGAAGAGAAAAAGATATTTGTCAGAGACCTGAAATATTTAGAAGATATAGTGGAAGTTCCTGGTATTAAGGTATATATATTAGT
>JAUXGP010000063.1 GCA_030621995.1 Psychrilyobacter sp. | reverse complement strand
TATAATATAAAAAAAAATAATAAACGTTCACGGGATGAGATACTTGAACTACAAAAAAACAAATTGAATAATCTTATTGAACATGTTCTAAAAAATTCAAAATTTTATCGTGAATTTTATGAAGAACATGGAATAACCCTGGAAAACTATAAAATGATAGACTACAATAAATACCCTACAATTGATAAAGAAATTATAATAGACAATTTTGATGATCTTATCTGTACAAAAGATTTTAACAGAGAAAAATTGGAAGAATTTGTAAGTCATAGGGAAAATTGGGGGAAAAAATATAAAGGGAAATATATAGCTATAACTTCTTCCGGATCTACTGGAAACCCTACAATTTTCGCTTATGATCAAAAGGCATGGGCTACAGTAAAGGCTTTTATCATAGGAAGGGTCGATAGATCCCATAAGATTAATTTATTAAAAAAAGAAAGGATTGCTTTTATTATAGCAACAGGAGGAAATTTTGCCAGTTATAATTTGGCTCAAGAAGCAAAAAATATAAACTACACAACTTTGACTTTAGATGTTAATGGTGATTTTCAAGAGATCATAAATTCATTGAATGAATTTCAACCGACTATTTTATCTGGATACTCTTCATCTATAGCTGCCATGGCAGAAGAAAAACTCAACGGGAACTTGGAAATATTTCCAAAACGAGTATTTTGTTCAGCAGATAAATTGACTCGAAACAGGAAAGAGGTAATTGAAAGAGCATTCGGAATAACTCCCTTGAATTTTTATGGAGCAACTGAATCTTTGGGAATGGGTTCTGAAATACCTGAAAGAGGACAGCTTTTTCTTTTTGATGATTATTATAAATTTGAGATAGTTGATGAAAAGATGGACGAAGTAAATTCAGGAGAAGTAGGAGATCTGATAGTAACCAACCTTTATAATTACGTTATGCCTCTTTTAAGATATAGGATGGAAGACAGGTTAAAAAAATCCAAAGACCAGGATTTTAATTTTACCCTTATAGATGAAATTGCTGGAAGAGTAGTCGATGATCTCTATTTTGAAAGGGGAGACGGAAGCAGGGAAAAAATAACAGCTTTTCAACTGGTAGGAATGTATTTTAAAGGTGTGAAAAAAATTCAATTTATTCAAGAAGATAGAAAAACCTTAACAATAAAATATGTTGAAAGGGAAAAAATAGATCCCGACAAGGAAATAGTATCTTTAATAATTGAAGTTTTAAAGTCTAAAAAACTTGAGAAGGATATAAAAATAACAATAGAAAAAGTAGATAAAATCCCTGTAGATTCTCATACAGGGAAGTATAGACAGATAATTTCATGCAAACAAAAAGATTAGTTTTTTATATGTAACTCTGTTTAATTATATAAACATTGATACTCCTGGTCTTATTGGAAGACCTAAAAAACTCCAAGCTAGGAACATAAGAAGAAGGTAGGGAAATTAAAAGAGTTTTAGAAGAAGATTAAAAGCCGGCAGATCTGCCGGCTTTTAAAATAAAATTTATTTTTTGTTTTTCACCAATAAAAAATAATATATAGCAGGAATAATTAATCCTCCAGAAAGAGCATTTCCAATGGTAACAGGGATAAGATTGTTCATAAACATCTCTCCTAAGGTATAGTCTGCTCCTAATATCATTCCTAAACTTAAAACATACATATTGGCTACTACATGCTGAAATCCGCAAAGTACAAATAACATAATCGGGAACCATACACCTATAACTTTAGATATAAGATCCTTCCCGGACATGGCCATCCAGGCACCTAAAGCTACTAAAACATTACAGAAAAATGCACTGGCTACAGCTTCAGAAAATCCTAAAATCGCCTTATGCTCTGCCATATGGACAGCTACAGAATGAATTGCTTCAGACTTATATAACCCTGCTGTGACAGCTAAGGCAGCTGCTGCTATAGAACCAGTAAAGTTTCCCAGCCATACAAAGATCCAGTTCCTGAATAGATCTTTTAAACTGATTTTTTTATCCAGCAGTGCAAGAGTCAGCAGATTATTGCTGGTAAATAACGATCCTCCTACGACTATACATAACATTATTCCAACCGGGAAGACACTGGCTCCCAAAAAACTGGCTAATCCTGTATCTATCCTGGTTCTCATAGTCTGGGTAACAGTCATATATCCCATATATCCCAAAGCAATAAAAAATCCGCCTAAAATACCAAATAAAAATACATCGATACTCTTATTTTTAGCTTTTTTAATTCCCATCTTAACAACATTATCTGCTGTTTCATAATTATCGTACATGTTTTCTTTACACATAATATACCATCCTTTTATTCTTCCTAAATTTGAACACAGGATATATTGTATCATAAAAATAAAAAATAAAAAATACTTTTTTCACTTACTTTTTAAAAAAGTATAGAAAAAATTGGAAAAATACAAAAAAAGTACTAATATAGAGGTGTATAAACTTTAAAATTTTAGGAGGTCAAAGGATGTTAGAGCAGATAGTACAGTGTGTACCTAATTTTAGTGAGGGAAAAGATTTAGAAAAGATAGAAAAAATAATTACTCCTTTAAAAAATAGAGAGGGGGTAAAACTCCTGAGTGTAGAACCGGATAAAGACTATAACAGGACAGTTGTAAATATAATAGGAGATCCGTTAAAAGTACTGGAAGCTGTATACGAAGCTGTGGGAATTGCTACAGAATTGATAGACCTGAATACTCATAGGGGGGAGCACTCCAGGATGGGAGCTACAGATGTAGTGCCCTTTATACCTATTAAAAACATTGAGATGGAGGAGTGTATAGAGTTGGCTATAACATTGGGAAAAAGGATAGCTGATGACTATAAAGTTCCGGTATTTTTATATGAGGAGGCAGCTACCTGCAAGGAAAGGGTGAATCTCGCCGCTGTAAGAAAGGGGCAGTTTGAAGGGATGGCAGAAAAATTGAAAGATCCTCACTGGAAACCTGATTTCGGTCAGTGTATACCCCATAAAACAGCAGGAGTAATAGGGGTAGGAGCCAGGCTGCCGTTAATAGCCTTCAATATAAACTTAGGAACGACAGATATAAATATAGCCAAAAATATTGCCAAGGCAATCAGGCATTCCAGCGGTGGGTTCAGATATATAAAGGCTGGACCGGCAGAACTGAAAGAAAAAGGGATAGTACAGGTGACTATGAATGTAGTAAACTATAAAAAAACACCACTGTATAGAGTTTTTGAGACTGTGAAGATGGAAGCTAAAAGATATGGTGTACCGGTATTAGGCAGTGAGATCATAGGGAGTGTGCCTATGGAAGCCCTGGCTATGAGTATGGAATACTATTTAGGTTTGGATGGGTTTTCCATGGAGAAGGTACTGGAATCTAATCTATAGACTGACTCCTCCTTCTTATGGTTTCTCTCATATCAGAGAAACCGAGGCTAGAATAAAAAGTAAAAAACAATAAATATGTTCTATAGTTTTCTCTTAAACAAGAGAAAACGCTAAAAGGGAAAGAGTTTAATTATAAATTCGACCGAAGGTCGCATGGGGGGATAAATTAAGATGTATGCTGATTTAATTGTAAAAAATATAGGTAATTTGATTACCCTGGGGGACGGGAAAAAACCCAGAGCTGGAAAAGAAATGAATAAAGTTGAGATAATAAAAGACGGGTATATAGTAATAAAGGATGGAAAATTTTTAGAGACAGGATCTGGAGAGGCGGATAAAAAATATATAGGGAAAGCTACCCTAGTAAAGGATGCCATGGGACTCACTGTAACTCCCGGATTGATTGATCCTCATACACATCTGGTCCACGGGGGGAGTCGTGAAAATGAATTCTCCAAGAAATTGGAAGGGGTTCCCTATATGGATATTTTAAAAGCCGGAGGAGGAATTTTGAGTACTGTGAATTCCACAAGGGACGCTGATTTTGAAGAATTATATACAAAAGCTAAAAAAAGTCTGGATATAATGTTATCTTTTGGTGTAACCACTGTAGAAGCTAAGAGCGGGTACGGTCTGGATCTTGAAACCGAACTAAAATAACTGGAAGTTGCAAAAAAATTAAATGAAGATCATCCGATAGATTTAGTGTCAACATATCTAGGAGCCCATGCTATGCCGCCTGAATATAGGGAAAAGAGGGATGAATTTATTGATGAGATAATAGAAGCCCTGCCTGTAGTTAAAGAGAAAAAATTAGCGGAGTTTTGTGATGTTTTTTGTGAAGAGGGAGTTTTTTCCATAGAAGAAACCAGAAAGATATTAAATGCTGCCAAGGAATTGGGATTTAAAGTGAAGATCCATGCAGATGAAATTGTAACCTTAGGCGGAGCAGAATTATCGGCAGAGTTAGGAGCATTTTCTGCTGATCATCTCATGGCTGCCAGTGAAAAAGGGATGGAGGAGATGGCAAAAGCTGGTGTGATAGCTGATATCCTGCCTACGACCTCGTTTAATTTGAATAAAGACTATGCACATGCCCGTTTGATGATAGAAAAAGGTGTAGCAGTAGCACTGTCTACAGACTATAATCCTGGAAGTTCTCCTACAGAGAATTTGCAGTTGGCTATGCAGTTGGGATCATTGAAATTAAGGATGACCCCTAAAGAGGTTATCACTGCAGTTACCGTCAATTCTGCTCACTCAGTGGATAGAGGGGAAGAAGTCGGAAGTATCTCAAAAGGTAAGAGGGCAGACTTTGTGATTTTTGATACACCAAACTTAGAATATATAATGTATCACTTTGGAATCAATCATACCAAGGATGTGTATAAAAATGGAATCCAGGTAGTGGCAGATGGAAGAGTAGTTTATTAAATAAAAACTAAAACCAGAACCATGGATTACGCAAACAAAGGCGGAGAAAAGATAAATTAGAATTAATTTCGCCGTAGGCGATGGGGGGATAAAGATGAGTTATTTAAATATAGAATTAAGAGAATTTATAGATGTGGTGGATTCAGATGCACCGGCACCTGGAGGAGGAAGTGTCGCAGCTCTCTCTTCCTCACTGGGGATAGCATTGTCTCGTATGATGGCGTCACTGGCTATAGATAAGAAAAAATACAGAGAATTTGATGATATGGTCAAAGAGGAGTTTTTAACGAAACACAGGAGACTTTTAAAAATAAGAAAAAGAGTAGAAATATTAATAGATGAAGATACCAAATCTTTTAATGAACTTATGGGAGCATATAAACTGCCTAAAGATACCGATGAAAATATAGCAGTCAGAAGCGAGGAAATTCAAAAGGCTACTTTAAAAGCCACGGAAGTTCCCTATGATATAGCTAAGACATCTTTAGAGGCCATGGAGTTATTGCCGTTTTTCTCTGAATACGGAAATATGAATGCCATAACAGACCTGGGTGTAGGAGCTATGCTGCTGGAAACAGGTATCAGAGGGGCTATACTCAATGTAAAGATAAATTTAGGCTCTTTAAAAGATCAGGAAAAAGTAGATAGATTTAAGAGAAACTATGAAAGAATTGAGGAGGAATCTATAATCTTGAAGGAAGCGATTATGGATTTTGTAAATAAAAAAATTAAGTTATAAAAAAGGAGAGTATAGATGAAGTATATTAGAAATTATATGGTAGAAAAATTAGTTGAGATATTGAATATACCCAGCCCCAGTGGGGACACTGAAAAGGGGATAGCAGTATGCAGGAAGGAATTTGAAAGATTAGGTGTGAAAACCGAAACAACTCCTAAGGGAGCATTGAAAGCAGTTATAGCCGGTAAAAAAGAGGAGAGCAGAATAATTGCAGCCCATATCGATACCTTAGGTGGAATGGTAAGGGAAATTACATCTAACGGTTATCTAAAATTAACTCAGATTGGCGGGTATTCCTGGAACTCTGTAGATGGAGAATACTGCACTGTGTCTACTATGAATGGCAGGGAGATCAGGGGAACGATCTTATTTGAAAAATCATCTGTACATAACTATGGGGACGCTCCCAGAACGGATAAGAGAACTGAAGATAATATGGTTGTAAGATTGGATGAACTGATAGAAAATGCAGAAGATATTAAAAAACTGGGGATAAATATAGGAGATTTCGTATACTTGGATCCCAGGGTAGAGGTAACACAGTCTGGATTTATTAAGAGTCGTCATCTGGATAATAAAGCCGGGGTAGCAATAATATTAGGAGTCTGTAAATACCTTATGGAAAATGAGATAGTTCCGGACTATACTTTAGAATTTTTTATATCCAACTATGAGGAAGTTGGTCATGGTGCATCGGGAATAGCTACACCATTAACCCGTGAAATATTGGCTATAGATATGGCATCTCCGGGGATTGGCCAGACTTCTAAAGAAAATAAGGTAACTATCTGTGCCAAGGATTCTTCAGGACCTTATGATTTAGAGATGAAAAAACGTCTGGTGAACTTATGTGAAGGCGGGGAAGTTGATTATGTTATAGATATTTATAAGCACTATGGTTCAGATGCCAGTGCACTTTTACGTGGAGGAGCACAAATTAAACATGCTCTTATTGGTCCCGGGGTAGATGCATCCCATTCATACGAAAGGACACATGTGGACGGGCTGCTGAATACTGCTAAGTTAGTAATTGAATATTGTAAGTAAAAAACACAGGAGAAATTTAATTTCTCCTGTGTTTTTTACTTACTTTAAACTATCTATAAATTTGAAAAACCCTATCTCTTCAAAAAATTCCTTCTCTCCTACAGAGGGAATGGTTTTACTGACGATGGATCTCACTATTTTTTTAGTAAATGGTATTTTTAATCCCACTACAATATTATTTTCTGAACAATATTTTTCGATCATCTCACTGTGGTGGGGAGACAGATCAAATTTATTGATAACTACCTGAGCTTTAAGATTCAATTTTTTAGTTAATTCGTAGACCCTTTTCAGATCGTGAAGCCCTGAAAAAGTAGACTCAGTAACTATGATAACCTGACTGGCTCCTGTGAGAGAACTGATAACATTACAGGCGATACCGGGAGAGCCGTCTACCACTATATTTTTCTTATTATTTAAAAGTGCCAATGCTTTGGCTTTTTTTCTGACTTCGGCTACTAGTTTTCCAGAGGTTTCTTCCCCGGGGATAAGTTTTGCATGGACAAAATCTCCAAAAGCTGTGTCTGATTCATAGAGATCTCCTACTACTGCATCCACCATTGAGATGGCATCTGTAGGGCAGACAAACTCACAGACTCCGCAACCCTCACATTTAGACTGGGCTAAGATTATATCCTTTGAGATGGCAGAAAATTTACAGTGTCTTTCGCAGAGACCGCATTTAATACATTTTTCCTTATCTATAACGGCTTTTTTCAATCCTACAAATCTATGGGTAGACCTTATTTTTGGATCCAATAAGATATTTAAATCTGGAGCATCTACATCACAGTCAGCAATAATTAGATCTTCTAAATATGGGATAAGGGAAGCTGTTAAAGTGGTTTTCCCGGTTCCTCCCTTACCGGAGATAACTACAATTTCATTTATATTCATAATGATCTCCTCCCTTCTATTATATTTTTATAGATATCAGTAAAGAAATTTTGATATTCAGGAAGCGAATCACTAAAAATCTTCCCGTCAGCATAGAGTTCAGCTATTTTTTTATCAAAAGGGATCTCTCCCAAGATTTCTATATTTTCATCCTTGCAATAACGATAAATCTCCTCATCTCCTAATCCGGCTTTGTTGATAATAAGTCCGAAAGGGATCTTCATTTCACGCAGCATCTCCACAACCATCTTCATATCACTGACGCCAAATGGTGTAGGCTCTGAAACGATTATAGCATAATCCACATCTTCCACTGCTGCCACTGTAGCACATGAAGTACCGGGAGGAGAATCAATGAAAATTGTCTTTTCATCTAAATCAGAATATTCTTTTAGTTGATTTATGATCTTTACTCCTGACATCTCACCGATATTTAAAAGGCCGTAATAGAGGTCTGTATTATATTTTGATCTGCCTTTAAATATTTTTCCAATCTCACGTTTTTCATATGTGATGGCACCATTTGGGCAGACCAATTTACAACCGCCGCAGTCATGACAGCTTTCATTGAAGACGATCACCTGATTTTTAGCAGGGATAATAGCATTATAATTACAGAAATCCCCGCACTTACCGCAAAGAGTACAGAGTTCCTTGTCGATAGATGGATATAGTGTATATACAGGTTCGGAGGCTGGATTTTTCATATCCATAAAAATATGTAAATTCGGCTCCTCCACATCGGAATCCACACTTATAGAATTTTTTATATTTACAGCGAAATTAGAGGTGACAGTAGTTTTACCTGTCCCTCCTTTCCCGCTTAAAACAGCTATTTTCATAATCTAGTCAGTCCTTTTTTCTTTGTTATTTCTTTTAATTTACCGGATTTATATGCTTCTAAAACCTCTCCTACACTCTTGTAATCCTCTTGAGAAACAGTTTTTATTTCAAAAGCTTCCATAGCTGTTTCAGCCTTAGGTCCCAGATGAGGAACGACAGCTATGTCTATATTATGTTTTGAAAGTAATTTTACTGCTTCTCCTCCTGCACCACTGGCTTGATTTTTAGCTGTATTTTCAATGGTTTCAATAGCCATTGTATCTAGATCTATAATAGTAAAGTTTTCTGATCTCCCAAACCTTTCATCGACT
>JAUXGP010000116.1 GCA_030621995.1 Psychrilyobacter sp. | reverse complement strand
TGAGTAGAAGGGATGAGGCGTAAAATGAACTTAACTTATCAAATCAAAGCTAAATCAAAGGATGAAGCTATAATCAAAGCTGTAAAAAACCATAATATTGATAAGAATAAAATCGTGGAAATTATTGAGATCTCAAAGGCAACTTCATTTTTTGGTTTTTTTAAAAAAGATGGAGAATATGAGATTCAAATGGAAAAAACAGCTGAGATAATAGAGGCAAAAATAGAAGATATGGTAGTGGAAAGAGCCAATGAACTATTAAGCAATATGGGATTAGTTTTAAATGTAGAAGTTTTAGAAGCTAGAGATCACTATGTATTAATTAATCTATGTGGTGAAGACAATGGAATAATTATAGGAAAAAAAGGTAAAACTTTAAATAGTTTTGAATACCTTTTAAATTCTCTATGTAAAAGTGTGAAAGTAGAAGTGGATGTAGAAGGATTTAAGGCTAAAAGAGCAGAAACTCTTAGAGATTTAGCTAGAAAAATGGCTGAAAAAGCATTGAATACTGATAAAATAGTGAAATTAAATCCAATGCCACCGAGGGAAAGAAAAATTATTCACGAGATAGTGAATAAATATAAGGAGCTTGATACTTTCAGTGAAGGAAGAGATCCTAAGAGGTATATTGTGATTAAAAGAAAAAGAATGGGGTAAAACTATGTTTGATACAATAGCAGCAATCTCTACTCCTAGAGGAGAAGGTGGAATAGGAATTGTCAGGATATCTGGAGAAGATTCTATAAACATTCTTTCAAAAATATTCAGACCAATATCTAAAAAAAAAGTAGAAGAATTAAAGAATTTCACTATTAATTATGGACATCTCTATTCAGGTGATAATTTAGTAGATGAAGTAATGGTCAGCATAATGAAGGGTCCTAAAACTTATACCAAGGAAGATATAGTTGAGATAAACTGTCATGGTGGTTATCTTATGACTGAGAAAGTATTGGAATTAGTTTTGTCTAATGGAGCCAGAATTGCGGAACAAGGTGAATTTACAAGAAGAGCTTTTATGAATGGAAGACTGGATCTTACCCAGGCAGAGGCTGTAATTGATTTGATTCATGGTAAGACAGAGAGAAGTTTATCTCTTTCGTTAGACCAGTTAAGAGGAGACTTAAAAGATCAGATACTGCATTTGAAAAAATTACTTTTAGATGTAGTTGCTCATATAAATGTAGTTTTAGACTATCCTGAAGAGGGGATCGACGATCCATTACCGGAAGGTTTAGTAGAAAATTTAAAGGAAGTTTTAGCAACTTCAGACAGATTGTCAGCTTCTTATAATCAAGGAAAGATGATTAAAGAGGGAGTTAAAACTGCAATAGTCGGAAAACCTAATGTAGGAAAATCCAGTTTATTGAATTCTTTGTTGAAGGAAGAGAGGGCAATAGTAACTCACATTCCAGGGACAACAAGGGATGTAATAGAGGAGATTATTAATATAAAGGGGATACCGCTTATCTTAGCTGATACAGCAGGAATAAGAAATACAGATGACTTTATTGAGAGTATCGGAGTGGAAAAATCTGAGAAGTTATTAAATGATGCAGATTTAATCTTATTTGTTGTGGATGGTTCTAGAGAGCTCAGTGAAGAGGATCTTAGAGTACATAGTAATATTCATAGTGAAAAAGTTGTTGGAATTTTAAATAAGATCGATATAGAGCAGAAAGTAGACCTGTCTAAATTAGACAAAGTAGGCAGATGGATCGAAATTTCAGCCAAAGAAAACATTGGTATAGCTGAAATGGAAGAGGAGATATATTCTTATATTGTATCCGGTAAAGTTGAGGATTCGTCTCAAACTTTAGTGATAACTAATATTAGACACAGGTCTGCCCTGGTTAAAACTAAGGAAGCCATAGAAAATATATTTGAAACAATAAATATAGGACTGCCAATGGACTTGATAGCTGTAGATCTAAAGGAAGCTTTAGATGCTCTGTCAGAGGTAACCGGAGAGATCTCATCGGAAGATGTTTTGGATCATATATTCAGTAACTTCTGTGTAGGGAAATAAAATTTAAATAAATTATAAAAAAAATATGAAATACTGCAGATATTTCTGCAGTATTTTTTTCTTTAAAAACATATGCACACAGATGTATATGGACAAAAATAAACTATAAAAAAAAGGAGTACTTATGAATTATGATGTAATCGTTGTAGGAGGAGGGCATGCCGGATGTGAAGCTGCATTAGCCTCAGCAAGATCAGGATTAAAAACGGCTCTATTCACAATATATTTAGATACAGTGGCAATGATGTCATGTAACCCGTCTATAGGTGGACCCGGAAAGAGTCACCTTGTTGCAGAGATAGATATGTTAGGTGGAGAGATTGGGAGACATACAGATAAATATAACCTTCAATTGAAGCATCTAAACACCAGTAAGGGACCTGCAGCTAGGATAACTCGTGGACAAGCTGATAAATATTGGTATAGAGTAAAGATGAAGGAAATAATAGAGGGAACCCCTAATTTGGATTCTATTCAGGGAACTATTGATGATATTATTATTGATAATGGACAAATAACAGGGGTTATATCTGATCTGGGTATAGAGTATGGAGCAGCTTCTGTAATATTGGCTACTGGAACTTTTTTAAAGGGAAGGGTAATAATTGGAGATGTAAAATATCCTGCAGGCAGAATAGGTGAGAAATCTGCTGAAAAACTATCCGATGCACTGACTAAAAATGGAATAATATTGGATAGATATCAAACAGCTACTCCGCCAAGAGTGGACATGAGAACTGTGGATTTTAGCAAGATGAAGGAATTGCACGGAGAAGATCATCCGAAATATTTTTCATTGTTTACAAAGAAGAAAAAAAATAATAATGCACCTACATGGCTGACATATACAACCCCTGAAACTGTAAAAGTGGCTCAAGACCTGTTGCAGTATTCACCAATAGTGACCGGGATCATAGAAACTCACGGCCCGAGACATTGTCCGTCACTGGATAGAAAAGTATTAAACTTCCCTGAAAAAACAAATCATCAAATTTTCTTGGAGTTGGAGTCGAAAGAAACTAATGAACTCTATGTAAATGGTTTGACAACAGCTATGCCGCCATTTGCTCAAGAAAAGATGATGAGAACCATAGCAGGATTAGAAGATGCTAAAATAATGAGATATGGCTATGCCGTTGAATATGATTATGCACCATCTTACCAGTTATATCCTAGTTTAGAGAGTAAAAAAATAAAAAATCTTTATTTTGCAGGACAGATAAATGGAACTTCCGGATATGAAGAAGCTGCAGCTCAAGGATTTTTAGCAGGGGTAAACGCCAGCAGAAAAGTATTGGGAAAAGAACCGATTGTAGTAGACAGAACCGAGGGTTATCTGGGGGTGTTAGTAGATGATATAATTCATAAAAAAACTCCTGAACCATATAGAGTTTTACCATCGAGAGCAGAATACAGACTGACTCTGAGATTTGACAATGCATTTATGAGACTATTGGACAAAGCTAAAGAGATAGGAATTGTTTCCGAAGATAAAATTAAATTTTTAGAGGAAGCCAAAGAGATGGTAAAGTACGAAGTTGAAAGGATAAATCAAATAAGTATCTCTATGAAGCAGGCAAACGAAGTTTTAATGAGTGTAGAAGCTAAAGAGAGATTTGGTAAAGGGGTTAAGTTATCAGAACTGCTAAAACAAAAAGAAGTGACCTATGATTCTCTGGGGTTAATTATAGATATAAAGGAATTGCCGACATTTGTTAAAAACCAAATAGAAACTATGATTAAATACGATGTATTTATCGGCAGGGAGAGATCTCAAATAGAAAGGTTTAAAAAATTAGAGGATATGAAGATACCTGAAGGATTTAAATTTGAAACTATAACAGGATTATCTAATATAGCTCGAGATGGGTTAGAGAAAATAAAGCCGCTGTCTATAGGGGAAGCTACGAGGATAAGCGGGGTAACAGGAAACGATATAGCTGTGCTTATAACATATTTAGAGAAGGTGAAATAAAATTTTGGATCTTATCCTAAAATTATTAGTTAACAGATATGTATACAGGCAAAAATAAAGTTGAATTATATTTAAAATTATTTACTTAAAAATATTTAATGTGATATAATTTATTCAGGAGATGAAGCTCTCCGTAGATTGAGTATCTAGAACTACTTAAAAAAAGTTAATGGCTTCTACATCGATACAATTTTTGTATTGGTGTAGAAGTTTTTTTATTATATGTTTTTAGGAGGAAAGTTATGTTAAATATTTTGGTTTCATTTTTAATTTTATTTGTAGGCGGAGTGGCAGTTGGAAAATTAGTGGAAAATTTTTATCTTCCTAAATTGATAGGTATGATTGCATTTGGCTGTATAGCTAATGTGTATCTAAAAATAATAGATCCTGTAGCTTTGGAATACGGGGGAGTTTTGAAAAATCTAGCTTTGGTCGTTGTACTGCTTATAGCAGGTTTGGGCATCAGGAAGAAACAGATAAAAAAAGTTGGAAGACCAGCGGTATTACTTAGTTTGATTCCGGTATCAGTAGAGGGTTTAGCAGTTATGTTTTTATCTATAAAGATTTTGGGATTACCAATGATACAAGCTGGAATACTGGGATTTATAATAGCGGCAGTGAGTCCGGCAGTATTGGTTCCTGCCATGGTGGATCTAATAAAGAGAGGTTTAGGAGAAAAAAAAGCTATACCTCAGATGCTGCTCACAGGAGCCTCGGCAGACGATAGTGTGGCTATAGCTATGTTTACGTCTTTTATGGGAATGTATTTAGGTACCGGTGGTGGGATTTTAAAAAATTTAATTACCATTCCAATTTCTACAGTAGTTGGTATAGCTGCAGGAATTTTAGTAGCTGTAATAGTAGGGGAAATATCCAAAAAAATAAAATCTGAGATCTTTCAAACTATATTGGTAGGAGGAATGGCGGTTGGAATGAGGGTAATCGAAACTACATACCATATGAGATACTTTAATTCTCTCTTAGGAATAATGGTGATAGGTTATGTAATAACTAATTATTATGAATGGCTGGGAAATAATATAATGGATGGATTGGGAAAAGCCTGGTCTGTTGGAGCGGTATTTTTATTTACCTTAGTAGGAACAGCCATAGATCCTTCACTCATTGGAAATATATTTTATATAGGTAGTATGATAGTATTTATCTCCCTTGTAGTTAGATCGATTGGTGTTCTGATAGCCTTGATAGGTACAGATTTAAATCTGAAAGAAAGATTATTCTGTGTGATAGCTTATCTGCCTAAAGCAACAGTTCAATCGGCTAAAGCTGGGATACCGCTTCAAATGGGAGTTATAGGAGGAGAGTTGATACAGGCAATGGCAATCTTGAGTGTAATTATAACGGCACCAGTAGGAGCCATTGGAATAAGGTTAAGTGCAGATAAATTATTGGAAAAATAAATTCGTTAATTTTAAAAATATGTTATCAATAATTTATGTTGATAACATATTAGTTTTATTGGTTGTAAATCAATAAAATCAATGATATTTTTAAGTTTTATTTAGTTAAATTTGAAATTTAGAAAAAACAAAAAAAACTTTGATAAAAAAACAAAAAAATCCTTGACGAAAACTTGTAAACACGGTATACTTCTTCTTGTCCGCGAGGGAAAGCGAAAGCGACTTGAAGCGAGACAAACAATAGGACATTAGCAATTAAATAGAGAAAGAAAGTGTAAATTAAAAACTCAATTGTCGTTTGAAACTTTTAGTTTTAAACAATCGATTAAGGTGTACAGTGGAAAGAACCACTATAAAAATATATTGATATTTTTTATTAGTTTTATACTAATACTAGATGGATAGCTAAACT
>JAUXGP010000132.1 GCA_030621995.1 Psychrilyobacter sp. | reverse complement strand
TTCATATCTTTTATCTTACCTATCTCCCTTAGTTTATATCCGTATATATCCTTCATAAGTATTATTTCCCTTTCCCTCTCAGATATCAATTGTAACTTTTCTTCCAATACTATTTTTGTAGTTACATCTTCATTATCTTCTATACTCAGCACCTCTTCATTCAGCTCAAACGTTTCCTTCCTTCTCCTAAAAAAATCATAGGTTTTATTAATAGCTATCCGATATACCCATGTGTATACACCACTATCATTCCTAAATTTTTTCAAATTTTTATAGACAGTTAAGAACACATCTTGGGCTATATCCTCTGCATCTTCCTTGTTTTTTACCATTCCCAGTATTTTATTGTAGATCCTACTAAAATACGTCTCAAATATTTCATCAAAATTCATAATTTCATTCTCCTATACTACTTTGACGCAACAAACTCATAAAAAGTTTATTTTTTCTCCTCTATATAGGAAAAAATAATTTTTTTCTTACTATTCTTACTCAGATCCAACTTAAATTTAACTACTCTGTTGGATATTTTTTCGTATTTTTCTGAAGATCTCAGTTCAGTCCAAACTTCTGGCAGCTGATCATAATTTATTTCCAATTTTATGTTTTTCTTATTGTTATTTTTTATTTCAATCTCGATCTCTTTTTTTACCAGGTTATTTCCCAAAGAATAGGTGTTTTTTATTTTTTTCTCCACTATAAGGTTAAAATTTTTATTCAATCGCAAATCATATTTCTCTTCCCTGGGAATAAACCCTAAATTTGAATCTCCTACAAAAATTTTATCATCCCACACATATATTCTTCCCATGGGAATAGTTGTCTCACCTATATTTTTTATCTCTACTACCCTCGTTGGATTTT
Organism: Psychrilyobacter sp.; assembly: GCA_030621995.1. Classification (GTDB taxonomy): domain Bacteria; phylum Fusobacteriota; class Fusobacteriia; order Fusobacteriales; family Fusobacteriaceae; genus Psychrilyobacter. Next base: position 4,531 of record JAUXGP010000132.1, on the reverse strand, counting down.
TAGAATATTCTTTAGTCCAGTATACATATTTCTCAGCCAAGTTTACTTTCTTTGTCTCTAATTTTATGCTTTTTTCACTATTTTTCTTGAGATCAAGTCTGTCCTTCAACGTATATTCTATCCTGTCGTTAGATTCCCCTACAGAGATATTATCTGCCATTGCAGATTTCATTCTATAGACCCTTGGACTTTGAAGTTCAGATATAATTTTTACCCCTATATCTTCTAAATCCATCCCTGTATTGTTGTAGATCTTTCCCCATGTTTCTAACTTCATCTCATCTATGTCCAGTTTATGAGATATATTCAGATTCAACCCTCGTGTTATATAAGATAAAGTCAATTTTTTATCCAGCTTCCCCACATTCATTATCAGTTTATTCTCAGTTTTTATCTCTGTATCCCCTAATTTAATATCAGGGTCATTTAAGATATAGACCTCCCCTGTTTTTATATCTTTTCCAACTAGATTTTTCCTATAATCAAGGAGTACCAGGTCATAGGTCTTCCCATCTTTTTCAGCCCGGATAATCTTCCCCAGATAAGATTTCAATATGGTGTTGGAATCTGCATTTTTTTCTAATTCCACTCCTTTGAGATCTCCCCCTGTCAAATTAATAGAACTAATATCTATATTTTTAGAGACTCCTCCATAGGTTATCCTATCTTTATCTCCGTCATTTTTTAACTCTAGAGATTCATTGACTATTACTTTATCCGGGTATATTATAACTTCCTTATCCCTGGTATTTTCAACCCTATAGGCAAATAAATTTATAGAACACAATAAAAATAAAACTGTCTTTTTCATAACCCCCCTCCTATTATCTGCAGAAAAACACTAAGAAATTCTTTTTTTCTTTTTTGTCACGAATTACACCAATGATATACGAGTATAGCTATAGAAATTTTTCTGTCGCAGATTACTCAGATTATCACAGATTTTTTTAACTTTAAATTTTGAAGTTTATAGTCGTTGAGCTTTGGTTTCCTTAACGAAGGGAAACCATAAGAAGGAAGAGTTTTCTTATTCCACATCTTCCTCTATCAGCTTTTTCAGTTCTTCTAAAATTTCATCCTCTTTAACTGTTTTTATTACTTTTCCCTTTTTAAACAGTACTCCTATACCATTTCCGCCGGCTACACCATAGTCGGCTTCACGAGCTTCACCTGGACCGTTCACCACACATCCCATAACAGCTATCTTGATCGGCTTTCCATAGTCAGAAAACTTTTTCTCTACTTTTTTGGTCAATCCTATCAGGTCGATCTCAGTTCTTCCACAGGTCGGACAAGAGATGATTTCTGTCCCTGCCTCTCCTATCCCCAATACTTTCAATATCTCCTTAGCTACTCCTATCTCTTCTGTAGGGTCTTCTGTCAACGACACTCTTATTGTGTCTCCTATTCCATCTATCAGGAGACTTCCTATCCCTATGGCTGATTTTATACTCCCCTGAAAATAAGTTCCTGCCTCAGTCACTCCCAGATGCAGTGGATAATCTATCTTGTCTGCTATTATTTGATAGGCTCTCCTCATTATCTTTACATTACTTGCTTTCAGGGATATTATTATATTTTCAAATCCGTATTTTTCCAGCAGATTTATATGGTACATCCCACTCTCTACCAAGGCCTCAGGTGTTACTTTCCCATATTTTTCTAAGATATTTTTTTCCAGAGATCCACCGTTCACCCCTATTCTGATGGGTATATTGTACTCTTTGGCCTTGTCTACAACCTCTTTCACCCTCTCATCGGAGCCTATATTTCCTGGGTTTATTCGGAGCTTATCTATCCCATTTTCTATGGCTAATATGGCTAATTTATAATCAAAATGTATATCTGCCACCAAGGGAATATTGATTTGTTTTTTTATCTCTTTTATAGCTGCTGCTGCTGCTGTATTGTTTACAGTTACTCTCACCAGCTGGCATCCTAAACTCTCCAACTCCTTTATTTGGGCTACTGTTTTTTCTACATCTGCTGTATTTGTATTTGTCATAGACTGGATAATTACATCTTCACTCCCGCCTATATAGATATCTCCTACTTTAATTTTTTTTGTATAGTTCATAAATATTACTCCTTTTACCCTCTCTTGCCTATCGGCACTCTCTCCCTCAATAGGGAGAAAGACCATATATAAATCACTTTGTTTCTCCCTTTGAGGGAGAAACATAAGAAGGAGAGGGTTATTATTTTTCTACTCCTAATTTTTCCAGTAATTCTACCATCTTTTCATCTTTATTTTCATTTGCTATCCCCAGAGGTGTATCTCCATAGGATGAATAATTTTTATCTCCACCGATCCCTATTATATTCTCCACTGCATCATAATATGAATTGGATATACTCCGAAGGTAGACCTCTCCCAATACATTTTCTCCGTCTTTATTTTTATAGTATTGATTTAAATTTTTCGTCAGAAACATCCCAATAATATCTTCATTGTATGCATAGTATATGGCTGAATTTCTCCTATCATCTGTTAGGTTTATATCAGCCCCATTTTCTATGAGCAGTTTTACTATCTCTTGATTTTTTTTTGATGCTGCCCACATTAGCGGAGTCCACCGATCTCTATCGGCTAGGTCTAGGTCAGCTCCCTCTAAGATCAATTTTTCAACATAACTATCAGGTTTTCCTTTAATAAAATTTATAATTAAAGGTATTCCCAGGTTATTTATATAATTTATATCTGCCCCTGCTTCTACCAGGATATCCAAAGCCTTTCTGGTCTTTACAAAATCTATGGCTCTTCTAACAGGACCATAGGATGTGGTATTTTTTCTTTTTTTAGGAAGAGTTTCTGTCTCCAAATCTACACCATGGGAGATAATCACCTTCAAACTTTTCAGACTGTTGTTTTTAACTATCTTCATTAGGAGGGTTTCTCCACCTTCACCTATATAGTTCGGGTCAAATCCATTTTCTAAAAATAATTCTAAACTCATGGCATCATCTAAGTCTATACTCTGCTCTACCATGGAATATGGTATTTCTATCTTATCTACCCTTATGGTTTTTTCCTTCTCTGTCCCACTGCAGGACAGCAGGAGTATTCCCAGTATCATAGTCATCAATATTTTTTTCATAAAGCCTCCAATCGCCTACGGCAAAGTCTAAATTCTTCGGTTATTAAGTTTTCAACTCTTAATTACTTTAGATTCTACTCTAATTGTACATTATTTTACAAAAAAAAAATAGACGTGATTTAAAATCACATCTATTTAAATTTACTATCTAACTGTTCCTCTTGACGCTCTCTTTCTGTCACCTTCAGTTAAGAATTTCTTTCTCATTCTGATACTTCCAGGAGTAATCTCTACTAATTCATCGTTAGCAATATATTCCAATGCCTGCTCCAATGTAAATTCTCTAGCAGGAGCTAACTTAGTTACTGCATCTGTTCCAGAAGCTCTCATATTTGTAAGCTGCTTTCCTCTAGTTACATTTACAGTCAGGTCATTTTCTCTAGAATGTTCACCGATGATCATTCCTTCATATACTTCTAATCCAGGATTAGCAAATAATGTTCCTCTAGACTGTACATTTCCTAATGAATATGCAGTAGTTGAACCTTTCTCGATAGAGATCAATACTCCTCTTGATCTAGTAGGTACTTCTCCTCTGTATGCTTCATATTCAAAGAATGAATGGTTTAATATTCCTGTTCCTCTAGTTTCAGTCAAGAACTCATTTCTGAATCCGATAAGTCCTCTAGCAGGTACTTTGAATTCCATTCTTGTGTATCCGTCAGATCCTTGAATCATGTTGATCATTTCACCTTTTCTAACCCCTAATTTTTCGATTACTACACCGGTAAATTCGTCAGCAACGTCGATGATAGCTAATTCGATAGGCTCACATTTTTCCCCGTCGATCTCTCTCATGATAACTTGCGGCTTAGCTACTTGTAATTCAAAACCTTCTCTTCTCATATTCTCTATTAATATAGATAATTGAAGTTCCCCTCTACCTTTTACTATGAAAGCATCAGCAGATTCAGTTCTTTCGATTTTCATACTTACATTATGTTCTACTTCTTTCGATAATCTATCCCAGATATTTCTAGAAGTTACAAATTTACCTTCTCTTCCAACGAATGGTGATGTACTTACCATAAATGTCATAGCCAATGTAGGCTCATCGATATCGATTAACGGTAATGCCATTGGATTAGTTCTGTCTGCTATTGTTTCACCTATATCAAATTTTTCAGTTCCGGCTATTGTTACGATATCTCCGCATACTGCTGTATCTAACTCTATTCTGTTCATTCCTTCAGCACCAAATATTCTAGTGATCTTAAAGTTCACTAATTCACCGTCTCTTTTGATTAAAGTTACTTCCTGATTCTTGTCTAAAACACCATTATGGATTCTTCCAGTAGCTAATTTCCCTAAATAGTTATCTGGAGATATATTAGTTACTAACATTTGTACTGGAGCTGTGGGATCTCCTTCAGGATCTTTTACATGTTCAATAATAGATTCAAATAATGGCTGCATATTTAAATCTTCATCAG
>JAUXGP010000226.1 GCA_030621995.1 Psychrilyobacter sp. | reverse complement strand
CACCTTATTTTTTGCAATTATTCTGTCTTTACTGGACTTGGCATTTCCTAAAATAATTCAGATTATAATAGATGAGATAATACCTTCAAAAAATATAAAGATATTTTATTATATTTCATTGGGGCTCATCGGGATCTATCTGCTTCGGTATTTGATAAGTTATTTTCTCTATTATTATGGTAATTTACTGGGAATCAATATAGAGACTCAGATGAGAAAAGAACTCTTTATCCATATACAAAAATTATCTTTTAATTATTTTGATAACAATAAAACCGGAGTCATAATGTCAAAATTAGTAGGAGATTTAAGTGGAATATCGGATCTGGCTCACCATGGACCTGTGGACCTGTTTGTGGCGGTTATTCGGCTGGTAGGAGCCTTTATCCTCATGGTTAATCTAAATGTAAAATTAACTTTGGTTATTTTCTCGGTGATCCCGTTTATGGTTTATTTTGCTGTTACTCAAAAATGGAAGATGAAATTAGCCTTTGGGAAAACCAGAGTAAAAATAGCTTCGATAAATTCTTGTGCCGAAGAAAGTATAGGCGGGATAAGGATAGTAAAGTTATTTAACAATGAAGACTATGAGATAAAGAAATTTCAGGAGAAAAATAGGGAATTTAAAGAAGCTAAAAAAGAGACCTATAAAACATCGGCAACTTTTTTTTCAGGGATCCATATCTTCATGAATTTAATGCAGTTTATAGTAGTTTTTTATGGGGGACTCCTAATTTTGAAGGGGGAGTTAACCTATGGTATTTTAATAAGTTTTTTGCTCTATTCCTACCGATTTATGGAACCCATCAGGAAGATGATGATCTTGGTTCAGAGTTATCAAAAAGGGATGGCAGGGTATATCAGGTTTAGGAATATGATGGAAATAGACCCGGAGATCAAAGATATAGAGGCTCCAATAATCTTAGGGGATATAAGGGGAGAGATAGAATTAAAAGATGTAATTTTTTCCTATAAAAAATCAACTCCTATTTTAAATAATTTTAATTTGAGGGTGAGATCAGGAGAAAATATAGCCATAGTCGGATCCAGTGGTGTAGGAAAATCTACAATTTCCAATTTGATTCCAAGGTTTTATGACATAGATTCAGGAAGTATCACCATAGACGGGATAGAGATAGATAAGATAAGGATGTCATCACTGCGGGAAAATATTGGAATAGTCCCACAGGAAGCATTTTTATTTGGAGGGAGTATCTATGAAAATATAAGATATGGAAGATTAGAGGCAGGTATGGAGGAAATAGTAGAAGCCGCTAAAAAAGCGAATATCTATGATTTTATTGCCACCCTTTCAGATGGATTTGATACCCAGGTAGGAGAGAGGGGAATGAAACTTTCAGGGGGGCAAAAACAAAGGATCTCCATAGCCAGGATCTTTTTAAAGGATCCTAAGATCTTAATCTTAGATGAAGCAACAGCATCGTTAGACAATATCACAGAAAAACTCATCCAGGATGCTCTGATGAAATTATCTAAAGACAGGACCACCATAACCATAGCTCATAGATTATCTACAATCATAAATTCCGACAGGATAGTAGTTATGGACAAAGATGGAGTAATAGAGATGGGAACCCACGATGAATTGCTGGGCTTAGATGGGAACTATGCAAAACTATACTCAGTATAGAGCCAATTTAAAGGTTAAGATCTACATTAAATAAGTGATAAAATGAGAAATTCTACAATACTTTATTCTTAAAAATTAATTAAAAATTAAATAAATTGTAAAAAGTTGAGAAACATGATATAAATTTAGTGACAATTTAATAAAATATAATCTTGGTTCGACATGTATCGATTAAAAGGGAAGTGGGTGAAAATCCTACACGGTCCCGCCACTGTAAGACAGACGAAAATAGTATACCACTGAAGTAATTCGGGAAGGGCTGTTAGTAGGATGAAGTCAAGTCAGGAGACCTGCCAGATTATTTTTACGAACTTGCGAGGACGAGGATGTAAGCATTTATGTATGTTTTTTTGTATACAAGATGTCTTGGTTCCCTAAGTTTTAGGGAACTTTTTTTATTCTCAAAATTAAATTAGGAGGAGAAAAAATGAAAAAAATGTTGGTAGTATTGGTAATGTTGATGATGGGGATTTCACTGTTGGCTAATGGAGAGAAATCGGAGGACTTCAAATTGAAAAAAGGTGAAAAAAAGGCTATTTTATTGGTTAGTTTTGGAACTACCTTTAAAGAAACAAGGGGAAAAACTATAGGTGCATTGGAAAAAGAATTTAAAAATGATTTTAAAGATTATGAGGTAAGGACAGCTTTTACATCTAGAATAATCATGAGAAGAATAAAGGAAAATGAGGGAATTGTATTCCATAATCCAAGTGAAGCTTTAGATTTATTAAAGAAAGAAGGATATACTCATGTATTGGTACAGGGAACTCATGTTATGAATGGATTAGAATCTGAAACTTTAAAGAAAGAGGTTGCTTTACATAAAGGGGATTTTAAAGTATTGAGAGTCAGCACTCCTTTGTTAACGACTTTAGAAGACTATAAAGCCGTAGCAGAAGCGTTAGCTCCTACGTATAAGAGCGTAAAGAAAAATGAAGCAACTGTATTTATTGGACATGGAACACATCATCCAGGAAACTCTACTTATTCTATGATTGAAAATGTAACTCATGAGTTTTATTCTGAAAATGTATTCTTTGGTACTGTAGAAGGATACCCTACTCTTGATTCAGTAATCAGACAATTAAAAACTAAGAAGATTAAGCATATAAACTTATATCCATTTATGATTGTTGCAGGGGATCATGCTCATAATGATATAGCAGTGGATATGAAGGAAGAATTAGAAAAGAATGGATTTACTGTAAGAGCTCACATGGTTGGATTAGGAGAAAACAAAGAAGTCAGAAAACTTTATGTTAATCATGCTAAACTTGCAATAACGCATAAAGAGGAAAATATGTTAGCTAAAAAGAAAGAGTATGCAAATGGGATGCAACCTTAGTAATCTATGAAAAAATATTTTAAACTATGGACAATAATTGGAATAATATTATTAATTTTTTCAATATTCCTCTACCTTCAAATGGGATATACAAAAATTCCATTAAAGGAAGTAGTAGAGAGTATGAAAGGCGGGGAGGGAACTCCTAATTGGTATATTATTCATGAAGTGAGATTACCGAGGATTCTTACTTCCATCTTAATAGGTTCAATTTTATCCATGTGCGGATTGGTGTTTCAAGGGGTTTTATTAAACCCCTTGGCTGATCCATATACATTGGGAATTTCAAGTGGTGCTTCATTTGGTGCTGCTCTGGCTATAGTTCTGAACATAACAGTCTTTGGAATTTTCAGCACACATATAGTTTCATTTATATTTGCAATCCTTTGTTTGACAGTTGTTATCAAGATGGGTT
>JAUXGP010000094.1 GCA_030621995.1 Psychrilyobacter sp. | reverse complement strand
TGGAGCGGGAAACCAGGTTCGAACTGGCGACATTCAGCTTGGAAGGCTGACGCTCTACCAACTGAGCTATTCCCGCATACATATATGGTTATTCAATTGTTTTGGTGGCGGGAGCAAGATTTGAACTTACGACCTTCGGGTTATGAGCCCGACGAGCTACCAGGCTGCTCTATCCCGCGACATGGATTTTTTCGTTTAAATGGTGCCTAGGGCGGGACTTGAACCCGCACGTCCACAGAGGACACGGGATTTTAAGTCCCGTGCGTCTACCGATTCCGCCACCCAGGCATAATCATTTAAACATTATATTCTTTTCGTCTGTGAGTTCGTTGCGTTTTCGCTTTCCCTCGCGGACAAGAAGAAGTATACCGTGTTTACAAGTTTTCGTCAACACTTTTTTTGTTTTTTTATGAAGTTTTTTTTGATTGTTTTTGACAAAAACTCTCAAACCCACATTTTGCGCAGGTTTCGTTGTTTTTGCTGAAAAAAGTTTTTGTTTGTTTTTTTATTTCTTCTATTAATTCTCCTAATATTCTTCTATTATTTTCATGTTTTTTTTCATTATATTCTATAAAAATTTTATTTTCAGGGTAATTTAATTGAAAATATTCCATGCTGATATCCTCTATTTTCATCTTGGGAAAGATATTTTTCAAATTTTCTCCTAAAAGATACATATAAACTTTTGTCTGAATATTATCTTCCATAACTCCTAAGTTATATGGATTTTTATTTGTTTTGAAATCCACTATCTTTATCTTGTTATCTTCTATAACTACTAAATCATATTTTGCCATTAGCCTGATTTCGCCTTTATTCTGCCTTATCTCAAATTCACTCCTGCAATTTATATCTTCAGGATATTTTTCTTCCAATACAGCCATCCATTCCAAAAGCTGATCATCTTTTATATAGAAGTAATCTTTCATCCCGTTAAAATACCTTTCAGCCAGGATATGAAAATTTGTCCCCCTCTCTATACTCTTCTTTAATTCAGGATTTACCCCCTTTCCCGATATGCCGTCTATATAGATATATTCAAACATCTTGGGACACCGTTTAAACATACTCAATGAATTTTGACTATAATAAAAATTTTCTTTCATAATTATCTCCCTTACCGCCTACGGCGATTTTTTTGAAACCGCTAATGTCGCTAATAATCACAAACTCTTCCTTCCTATGGTTTTCCGATTCACGAATATTAAAATTAATTCTATTTAGAATGAATTTTAAATGTGATAAAAGGAAACCAAAGCTAGATATTCTACGTTAGGTTTCTCTTTAGTCAAAGAGAAACCGCTAAAAAGGGATGAGTTGTTTTTGCGTTTATTTGCAATTCAGTTTTTTTCAGTGAATATTGGCATTAATTAGTGGCTAAATTTTTTCTTTGTTTCTAACTTTAAATATTCCTACTCTTTATAAACTTTTCTATCTCCCCTAAATAATAAACTCCATTTTCTGCATTCCCACTGATCATGAGATATTCCCTGGCTCTGGTTATCCCAACATAGAGCAGCCTTGTATTTTCTGCGATCTTCTCCAGTTTATTGTTTACTACCCCTATTTCTGTATTTCTGTCTATAAACTCCCTCTCGAACTCTTTTTCTACAAAAATTTGAGGATATTCATATTCTTTCTTCAGATAGTAACACTGACCATAGTTAGTTTCATTCAGGTGTACAGGAAAAGTTCTATTGTCCACTCCTGCCAAATAAACAAAATCCCACTCCATCCCCTTACTTCTATGGTAGCTGGACAGGGTCACCTTGAATTTTTCCTTATTCTCCAAAACGCCTTCCTCTTCCACAGCCTTAGCCATATAACTAAATTCACTATTCTTTGCTTTCTTTAAATTAGAAGCCAGATCCAGTAAACTCCATTTAGGATTATATTTCAATATTTTTTTTAGGTCATAGGATATTTTTTCTACCAATAACCTTTTTTCACCGTGAATTTCAAATATCTCCCCTATAAAGACTATTACCTTTTCCAATGAACTCTGATTTAACTCCAATACAGCACGTATTTTTTTCAAAACAGCTTTATATTTTTTTAATGAAGGTTTATCTAATTTTGGACTTCCCTCTCCATAAAGAACATCTTCTAAAAGATTCGATCTTATAAATTTCGAAATTATTTCCCGGACTTCCCTTTCGTCATCCGCAAAAAAATTATCTTCCAAGAGTTTAACCAGTCTTTTATTTTCAAACGGCCGGGCCAAATATTCTAAAAAATCTCCCAAAAAATTCATGAGTTCCAGTAAGCTCTCCGGAATATCACTGAGGATCTGAAAATCTATCTTTTTTCTCCTGAATATCCTGGCTATCTCATCTATCCTATAATTAGTAGGCAGGAGGATTCCTACACTTTTCTCGGGATATTTTTTAATAAATCCCTCAACCCCCCTTATCAGCCTCTCGCTTTCCTCTTCCCATCCCAAAACTTTTATGGTTTTCACTCCATATCCGTCTATCTTTGGATTAGAAGGCATCTCCCCCTCCAATACAGGCTTTATAAACTGTGGCTGCAGAGCTGACTTCACCTTTTCAAGAGGGTGCCTTACAGTCACAATTTCTACCAAATGGTTCGCTACTTCTATTATGCTCCTCGTACTTCTGCCTGCAGTAAACATCTCTATCTTTGGATTAGACTTAATAAAAATTTTAAATATCTCCGGGGAACTGGAAGTAAATGTCCCTAAGATACTCTGGTTAGGATCTCCGACTTTAACCAGATTTCCATTGGATATCAAGTTTATTATCTTATTTTGGAGGAGGTTACTGTCTTGAGCCTCATCTTCAAATATATATCTATACCTCAATTTAAGTTCTTCCACCAGAACAGGAGTTTGTCTCAATAATTTATAGGTATAAAATAAGATATCATCATAATCCAAAATCCCATCTTTTTTGCACTCCAGGTCGTATCTGTAAAATAACTCTCCTACAACCCTCAATAAACTGTCTTTTCTGTATTTTTTACTACGACTATACAATCTTTTAGCTGTCATCCCCTTATTTTTCATCACACTAATCATCCTTAAAGTCAGGTTGACCAGTTCCTTATCCCACCTGACCTGTATCCCGTTCCCGCCATATTTTGCATCTAAAAATGAATCTAAATCTCCAGGTTTTTCCCTCCTATACTCCATCACGACCAAACTCATCAAATAGTATCTGTTGGCATCTGTCATAGTTTGAAACCCCTCTGTAATGCCCACACTATCTCCATGTTCCCTCAGAAGATCCGATCCTAACTTATGAATAGTTTTTATTTGAAACTTCCTATACAGTTCATATTCGCCTCTTTTTTGCAGGAGTTCCATTATTCTGTGTTTAAAGTTATTTACAGACGAATTCATATAGGTCAGGATCAGCATTTCCTCTTCACCCTCTAATTCTTTTACTAATTTAACAGCTAACCTGCTGAGGATAAAAGTCTTTCCTCCTCCAGGAACTGCCGGGATAGCCATCCTCCTGCAAGTATACTTCATAATCAGCTCTTGCTCCCGCCTATATCTAATCTCTTCCATAACTCCTCCCGTCTTCTCTCTTTCTTCAATTATATATTTTTTTTATCTCAGCTCCTAATTTTAATTTCCCCATCCTCCAAAACGCTTGAATTTTAACCACCAAAAACTTAAAATTTACGCTTGAATTTTAACCGCTAAAATTATATACTATCTTTAAGAAATAAGAGAAAAAAATCACATAACAAATTTAAGGAGAGAATAATATGAGATATAGAGTTGTTTTAGGAGAAAAGAAAAAGAATAAGGTTGAGGTAAAGACAGTAACCTGCCATGTAGGGGTTAAGGGCAGCATTGAAGAATATGCTAACTATTATTCATACGACAATAAATCAACAATCTTAAGTATCTATAGATAGGTTATTATAAGGGGCTCAGCCCCTTTTTTTATTATCTAGAAAATTATAAAATTAATAAATTAAAGTTTATAAGAATTTGAATTATGACTAATTGGATGCAACGTCACGTTGCTTTTTTATTTCTTAAATATAACCAGTTTAAATGGTATAGACAGAAAAGTAAGGATATTATTTTAAAAGGAAATTTAAATTTTTATTTAATAAGGTTATAGTATATAATAAGATTATCAGGCTATTGTTTACACCTTAGCTCAGAAATTTTCAGGAGGAATTTTATGAAAAAAATTATATTTTTATTTTTAATTATCTTTAGTGTTATAACTTTTGGAAAGGAGCCTTTAGTGGTTGGAATGGAGCTGGCTTATCCCCCATTTGAAACTACCGATAAATACGGAAATCCAAGTGGTTTTAGTATAGATATGGCTGCAGATTTAGGAGACTATCTCGGCCGAGAAGTTGTCATCGAGAATATGGGATACGGAGGACTTATCCCTGCATTAAAAACTCAAAAAATCGACATTATTTTATCATCTATGAGTATCACAGACAGAAGAAAAAGGTCGATAAACTTTTCCATCCCCTATGCCAAATCAAATCTTGCAATTTTAGCCAACCAAAACAGCGAGATAAGGGATCCTGTGGATTTGAATAGAAAAGGCAGGAAAATAGCAGTAAAGAAAGGAACTACCGGTCATGTCGTGGCTATGAAGGTCTTCCCCAAGGCTGATATTTTAGTCTTTGACAAGGAAAGTGCCTGTATCCTGGAAGTTACCCAGGGAAAAGTGGATGCTTTTATATACGACCCGCTGACAATTTTAAAAAATTGGGAAAAAAACAAGAATACTACTGAACCGATCTTAAAACCCTTTGAGGAGACTCCTCAATATTGGGCAATTGCATACAACAAAAATAACAATAAATTAGGAGAAGAAATAAATAAATTTATAGAGAATTATAAGAAAGATGGAAGTTTAGATAGATTAGCTGACAAATATCTTGCTGAACCTAAAGAAGAATTTAAGAGAAGAGATATTCCTTTTTTCTTCTAAAACATGAAAATTAAAGACTTATTCTATGCCAAAGATGATAAATTCAATATAACTTCGTCAGCAAAAATAGTTAATACTGCACTCATCTTAATCATAGGAATTATATTTTGGAACTATGCTTTCAGCAGATTAAACTATGAATCTCAAGGACTTTCTGTCTTTTTAGAATTCAAATATAAATTTATTTTTGGTTTTTTTATAACCATTATGATCTCTGTATTTTCTTTGATTTGCAGTCTGATCATCGGTACCCTTTTAGCCATGGGTCAAAAAAGCAGATTCTTGCCCCTTCATTATTTCACCAAGATCTTTATCGAGATAATAAGAGGGACACCCCTTATTGTCCAAATATATCTGTTCTTCTATGTGGTCGGGACAGCCTTGAATATAGATAATCGATATGTTATGGGGGTCCTTATTATGGCTACCTTTTCCGGTGCATACGTTGCAGAAATTATCAGAGGCGGGATCGACAGTATCGATAAAACACAGATTGAATCGGCCAAGGCTTTGGGTTTTACCAATTTTCAAAAATATAGATATATCATCCTGCCACAGGTTATAAAGAGAGTTATGCCTCCCCTTGCAGGACAGTTTGCATCCCTTATCAAGGATTCATCCCTTCTGTCTATAATTGCAGTAAATGAATTCACGAAAAATGTTCAAGAGGTGGATTCCATCACATTTACTCCTATTGAAAATTATGCCGTCTTAGCTGTAGGATATATCTTGTTGACCTATCCTATCTCCCACCTGTCAAAAAAATTAGAAAAGAGGTTTTCATATGGAGATTAATATATCAAATTTAAAAAAAATATACGGCGATCAGGTTGTTCTGAATAATTTGGAACTGAATATAAAAGGTGTTCACTCCTTAGTTATCATCGGCCCCTCCGGGGGAGGTAAATCTACCCTCCTGCGAATCTTAGCAGGCTTGGAAATTCCAGAAGGAGGAAGTATCACCATAAACAGCAGAACCCTGTCATTTAAGGAAGCCGATCTGCACAACTATAGAAAAACTATCGGAATGGTGTTTCAGGCATTTAATCTTTTTCCCCATCTGTCGGCAATGAACAACATCACCCTGCCACTGGAAAAAGTACACAAAATAGAAAAAAATGAGGCAAATCTTCGTGCCAGAACTCTATTGGATAGATTTCAATTGGGAGAGCATGGTCATAAATACCCTTCCCAGTTATCTGGCGGACAGCAGCAGCGGGTAGCTATAGCACGTGCTGTTGCTCTTGATTCCCAATTTTTACTTTTAGATGAACCTACTTCAGCATTAGATCCAGCTCTGACATCTGAGGTCTTAGACAGCATTTTAGAGTTGAAAAAAGAAAAAAAAGATTTGATCTTAGTCACCCATGAGATGGGGTTTGCCAAAAATGTAGCTGACTACATTCTATTTATCGACAAAGGCAGAGTTGTAGAAGCTGGAGAAGCCAGTTCGCTGTTCAGCAATCCTCAGACACCGGAATTAAAGGAATTTTTGGGGAAAACTTTAAAATATTAAAAAAAGATATTTCTTCGCTGGAAGCGCAGAAATATCTTTTTTTAATATTTTAAGGTTTTTCCCAAAAATTCTTTTAATTCCGGTGTCTGAGGATTGCTGAACAGCGAACTGGCT
>JAUXGP010000149.1 GCA_030621995.1 Psychrilyobacter sp. | reverse complement strand
GGGGGGCATTATGTAGGAGTAGGAGTAGGGAGAGATATTGGTTTTTTTAATCTGGAAGTTCTATATGAAAATATGGGTTATAAATTCAAAAAAGAGGACCAGAGCGGCTATCACGATAGTGTAGGTATAAAATTTGGAATGAAGCTGGGAGAGTTTTATGATGCTGTGATGAATAGCGAGAAACCCAGCGACAGTATATTATCAGCGGAAAAAGAAAATAAAGAACCGATGATCTCTAAAGAAGCACCCAGCCCTGTGGCAGAAGAAGTAGGGCAGCCAGTCCTTATAAAAGAAATTCCTTTAAAAAAATATACTTTAGATAATTTTGAATTCAATGATGGCGAGTTAAGTGAAGAAGGGAAAACTGATTTAGATAAGTTAAAACCAGAGGTAGAGGGAGCCAAAAAAATAACTATAACAGGGCATACTGATACTCGGGGATCGGCTGCATATAACCAAAAATTATCAGAAGAGAGAGCTCAGGCAGTAGCTGATTATTTAGAAATACCAGAAGATGTAGATTTAGATGTAATCGGGAAAGGTGAAACTATGCCATTAGGAGAGAATCACAGCATCAATAGAAGGGTGGAAGTAGAGGTAGAAAAATAGGGGGATATAGATGATAGAAGAAGTATTTAAAATGTCGACAGGGGATAAAACTGTAGTAGAAAAATTGATTTTAGAGGATGATTTAAACTATATTCATATGGTGTTTGAAAAGGGAAAGGGTCTGCCTTTACACTATTCAAATGCAGTCGTACATATGACGGTTATCAGGGGGGAATTATCTATAACTTTGGGAGATCAAAAAACCGAAGTATATAAAAAAGGAACTCTTTTAAAGGTGCCGTATGATATAAAGATGAATGTTAGAAATGAAGGCGAGGAGGTCTTAGAGCTTATAGTAATAAAAGCTCCGGGAGCAAAACATCCGGTAAAATATGTAAGATGATTCTTTAGGAGGGACTTAGGTTCCTTTTTTTTTCGTATCAATCAAATTTTTTCTAAATTTAAAATTTAGAACTGAAGTTACCTAAAGATTGAAAAAGTTTAGATTTTTTGATATAATAGGCTTTGATGGATATATTTAAATTAGAATTTTTTAAAAGTGGAGCGAGTGATGTACGATAAATTTATTAGTAAGAGTGAAGAACGGGTAGAAGTTTATTTTAAATTGAGGTTTTTTGAAAAAAAATCTTATATTGAGGTAGTAGATAAAAAAGGAGATGAAATAAATCTTCCGATAACTCCTATCCAAACAGATAAGAATACTTTAGAAATAATTTCTAATTTGGACCTTATAAGCGAGCATAATTTTTTTAATATATCGTGGGAAAATGAATCTAACCTAATTTATTTAGAAGAGAACCCACATCTATTTGAATTGTTAAGGAAGAGTAAGTACTTTATCACAGAGGATTTTAAACAAATCAGTATTAGGGAGAATAAAAGAAAAATAACTCTAAGGCTGGAAAAATCCAAGGAAAAAATAGAGATTAAATTAATATTGGATGGTAAGTATGAAACTTTTGAATTCTTGACTGAAAACTATGTGATAAGAAAAAATAAGATCTATCATATTGAGGACATAGGGGAAAATTACCTGAGTGCACTGGAGCTGAATACACAAATAGCCCCAAAAGAGATGGAAAGATTTTTGACCATAACTAACTCTTACTTTGACAACTTAAACTTAGAATATGAGGACTACAGGGTAGAAAAACTAAATAAGAGATCATTTATACCCCAGATTATAATAGAAAAAATTTCTAAAGACAGAAGTTTGTATCTGAAATTTGGTTTTGAAATATCTACCATGACCTATAATATGTTGAAGGATGATGACATAAAAACAGTGGTATTATTAAATTCGTTGGAAAAAGTAATATCGATCTGTGATATAGATATTTCTGCCATGTCTGAAAGTATGGAAGATGTAATAAAGATCTTGGTGAAATACCAAAGAAAGTTAAAGTTAAAAGAAAGTTATTATGTGGAAGAGAATCTGATCATCCTGCATGAAAAATTAGCCAAAGAATTTATAAGCAAGGAACTGCTTAATTTAGTTTCTAAATATAAATTTATAGGGACAGAAAAATTGAAAACATATAAGATAAGAACTGTGCAGCCAAAGTTGATAGCTAAATTATCTCATTCAATTGATTTTTTAGAGGGAGATGCACACCTGGAGATCGAAGGGGAGAAGTTTTCTATCTTGGATATAATTTCAAAATATAAAAAAGATTCCTATGTGGTCCTGAGTGACGGAACCAATGCACTGATCAATAAAAAATATATAGAAAAATTGGAAAGGTTATTTAAAAATACTAAAACATCTAAAGATGTCAAGGTGTCTTTCTTTGATCTGCCAATAATAGAGGAACTTATCGGAGAAAAAATCTCCGGAGATGGAATGACCCATGGAAGGCAGATATTCGAGGGCTTAAATGAGATAGAAAATCTGGATATACCAGATGCCATGGTAGATGCAACATTGCGAAATTATCAGGAATATGGATATAAATGGTTATATTATATAACTGAAAATAAATTAGGCGGCTGTCTGGCTGATGATATGGGTCTGGGAAAAACCATTCAGACAATAAGTATCTTAGCCTATACATATCTGCATAAAAAATTGACAAAACCATCTCTGATTATCATGCCTAAAAGTTTGGTCTTCAACTGGGAAAATGAGATAAAAAGATTTTGTAAAGATCTCACTGTAGGAGTATATTATGGAAATAATAGAGATTTTAACGAGGTAAAAGACTGTAATATTATTCTGACTACCTATGGAACAGTAAGAAATGATGTTAAATTATTGACCAAAGAAAAATTTGAGATGGTAATCCTGGATGAATCCCAGAATATAAAAAACATTACATCTCAGATAACGAAAGCAGTGATGTTGTTAAATTCCGAAAAAAGACTGGCTCTCAGTGGAACACCGGTTGAAAACAACCTGGGAGAACTCTATTCATTGTTCAGATTTTTAAATCCACAGATGTTTGGCGGAATTGAAGATTTTA
The DNA here is from genome assembly GCA_030621995.1 of Psychrilyobacter sp. Lineage (GTDB taxonomy): Bacteria > Fusobacteriota > Fusobacteriia > Fusobacteriales > Fusobacteriaceae > Psychrilyobacter. The sequence continues at coordinate 1,856 of JAUXGP010000149.1, read as the reverse complement.
ATAATTATTATGCTAATCCAATTCAAAAAGACAACGACTTGGAGATAATAGAGGAACTAAAGAGAAAGATATACCCGTTTATCTTGAGAAGGATAAAAAAACAGGTATTGAAAGATCTGCCGGATAAGATAGAAAAAACTCTCTATGTAGAGATGAATGAACCGCAAAGAAAGCTGTATGAGGAGAGAAGAAACTTCTACTATACCCTTATAAATCAGAAATTAACTGAACATGGTATAGGAAAGAGTCAGATATTTATCCTGCAGGCACTCAATGAACTGCGTCAGATAGCCAGTTGTCCAGAATCAAAAAGTGACGGCTTAGTGAGATCGGCAAAGTTAGAGATATTGGTAAACAATATTTTGGAAGCGGTAAAAAACGGGCATAAGGTACTGGTGTTTACAAACTATATCAACTCTATAAATAATATATGTGAAGAACTGGCAAGTCATAATATAAACCATATATCTATGACAGGTGCGACCAAAAACAGACAGGAGTTGGTGGAAAAATTCCAGACAGACAAGGAATGCAAGGTATTTATCATGACATTAAAAACAGGAGGAGTCGGGCTGAACCTAACTGCTGCTGATAAGATATTTATCTATGATCCTTGGTGGAATAAGACGGCAGAGGATCAGGCTGTAGACAGGAGTTACCGTATGGGGCAGGACAGGACTGTATTTGCTTATAAACTTATTACAAAGGGAACTATAGAGGAAAAGATGCTTAGTTTACAGATGGAAAAAAATAAATTATTTAACAGCCTTATAACTACAGATACTGTTGCAGTTAAAAGCCTGAGTGAATCTGATATTGAATATATGTTAGGGGTGTAATTAAAATGGGGATAAGCAGAGATAAATTTAAAAGTTCGATTACAAATTTTTATACAAAAGATGGGATCTACAGTTTATATAAGAAATATTTTATAGACTGGATAGCAGATGGATATATTGGTCTTCATTTGGATATATTTGAGGTATCATTGCTATCTGAAACGTCGAGTAAATCAATATTTGTAGATCTGTTAGAGGAAGCTTTCTATAAGAAAGAAACTTTTGTAGAGATATTCAACAGCTTGGAAGAGGACATTAAAGAGATTTTTAGGAGTATCCTATGGAGCGGAAAATATATCTTGGAAGAGTCGCAGATAGAGGAGTTTTTTGAAAAGGAACACACCTATGAAACCAGTGAAAATTTAAAGGACAGATATAAATTTTTTCATTATAAAAAAAATAAAATAGCCAAAGAAGGACCTGGATACCTATATTTAGACAATGATATTATAAGGAAAATAAGACCCCATTGTCCAAATAAAGTGAGAGATTATTTTATCCACCCGATAGATAATCCAGTCTATACCTATAAACATAACTCTGAAGAGGAAATATGTAAAAAATATAGTTTGTACTATAATTTTTACAGCCAGGGGAATATAAAACTTTCTACCAGTTTAAAACTCCTCAAAGAGAGTAAGAGGGATATGCAAAAATATTGTGATATCTCGGAATTTTATAGTGAAAATAAAGATTTGGATTATTTAAAAACTGAAACTATGGGACTATTATTCTATCTGATGAAAGATGAATATCTTGTTCCGGAAAACTTTAAGCTGGATAAATTTAAATATATTATAAATGAGTTCCTCAGCGGGAAACTTACAAAAAATGACGGATATGAGTATACAACTAAATATCTAAATTATTTAAAGGGTGTAAAAAACATAAAAAAAACAGAAAATCTGACCAGGTCACTTCAGACTATAGTGAAATTAATCATGGAACTGCCGTCGGAAAAGACCATAAGTGTTTCAAATATCATAAACTATTTGGTTTATAGAGATGAGTTTTTAG
>JAUXGP010000064.1 GCA_030621995.1 Psychrilyobacter sp. | reverse complement strand
ATTTGATTTTCCATCCTACTATCCACCTCCTACATACCAAATATACCAAAAGTTTAATATCATTCCTTCTCCAAATAATTTTTTCAAATAAATTATTAACTTTTATAAAAAAAAGAGTAGAATATAGTGCAAGTTAAAATATACTTTATACTAGGGAGGATTTTAGGTGAAAAAATATTATCTATTAATAAAGGACAAGGAATGTAAGGTCACAGAGACAAATCTCACTGTATGGTCAGATGTTTTTGATGAAGTAGGTGACAGGATAGAAATATCATCTAGAGAATGCAGAAAAGACTTTAAAAACATCAAAGTAGGAGATAAGGTGATCTGTTTTGACTGTCAAGATGTAGACCTTATATGTACTGCTACTGTAATAGAGAGTAGTTATAAAAAAATACAGGGTATCGGAGTAAAAAGCAGATGTATTACCCTGAAAAAAGTCTGCAAAAAGATTACTTTAGATAATATGAGACCTGATGACCGACCTATGAAATTCATTAAAGGTATCAACCCCAACCTTTCCCTCATTGAAATAAAAAAGAATGAATATTTAAAATTTTTAGGTGAGTAGATATCAACCTGAAAAAACAAAGACATTTGTCCTATATATCATAGATTAATCATTATAGAATGATTAAAAGAATTAAAATATAAGGAGGTAGTTATGAAAAATATAGATAGAGCTATAATCATAGTGCTTGACAGTGCTGGTGTAGGAGAATTACCTGATGCAAAAGATTATGGAGATTTAGGATCAAATACCTTTAGCCATATCGCAAGTTCTGCAGGGGGAATTAATCTGCCAAATATGGAACAGTTAGGTCTGGGAAACTTAACAGATATAGAAGGAGTCGCTGAGACTACAGATTGTTGTGGAGAAAAATCATTGGGAGCTTATGGAAAAGCCAAAGAAGCTTCCAAAGGAAAGGATACCACAACAGGTCATTGGGAGATTGCTGGAATAATCAATGAAATACCTTTCCCGACATATCCAAATGGATTTTCTGAGGAAGTTTTGAATGAATTAGAAAAAAGAACCGGAAGAAAAGTTCTTTGTAACCTGCCATATTCAGGGACTAAAGTCTTGGATGATTATGGTGCTGAACAAAAAAAGACAGGTGCTTGGATAGTCTATACTTCAGCTGATCCTGTACTGCAAATAGCAGCTCACGAAGAAGATATCCCTCTGGCAGAATTATATAAAGCTTGTGAAATAGCACTGGAAATATGCAGTGAAATGGCCCCGGTAGCCAGAGTAATAGCCAGACCCTATCTTGGAGACGGAGCAGGCAGCTATGAGAGAACTCCTAACAGGCACGACTATTCAGTAGTCCCGCCAAAGGCCACACTTTTAGATATGATTAAGGATAGAGGTCTAGATGTAGTAGCTGTTGGAAAAACCGGTGATATATTTGCAGGTGTAGGAGTGACAGATACTCGCGGGACAAATCTCGACAATATGGATGGAATTAATAAAACTATAAAAGCTATCAAGGAAGATACTAAGGGTCTTATCTTTACAAATTTGGTTGACTTTGATATGCATTTCGGACACAGAAGAAATCCAGAAGGATATAAAGATGCCTTGGAAGAATTTGACAATAAACTGCCTGAGATTGTAGACGCTATGAAAGAGGGAGATCTTTTAATATTAACTGCTGATCATGGGTGTGATCCGACCTATGAAGGAACAGACCATACCAGGGAATATATTCCTATCCTTACATATGGACATGGATTGAAAAAAGGGGTAAACTTAGGTGAAAGGGAATCATTTGCTGATATAGCTTCTACTATTGAGGAGTTGATCTTAGATACAAATGAACTGCCGGGAACTAGTTTTGCTAAAGATCTGTTTAAAGGTTGTGGCAGTGAAAAACATCATGGCCACCACCATCACAGAGAAGAACATAAATGCGAGTGTAAATAAAAGGAGGAAATAGAAGATGAGTATACATATAGGTGCAAAAAAAGGCGATATCGCAGAAACGGTATTATTACCGGGAGATCCGCTTAGAGCAAAATGGATTGCTGAAACATTTTTAGAAGATGTAGTGTGCTACAATGAAGTAAGGGGAATGTATGGATATACCGGTACTTACAATGGTAAAAGAGTATCTGTTCAAGGAACAGGTATGGGTGTTCCATCTATCTCTATCTATGTAAATGAGTTGATCCAGGAATTTGGAGTTAAAAATTTAATCAGAGTAGGGTCAGCTGGATCTTACAGGGAAGACATCAAAGTCAGAGATATCGTTATCGCTATGTCCGCTTCTACAAACTCAGGATTAAACAGGATCAGATTTAATGGTGCAGACTATGCTCCTACAGCTGATTTTGATCTGATGATGAAAGCTATCAAATCTGCTGAAGAAAAAGATATTAAAGTAAAGGCTGGAAATGTATTTACTTCAGATGAATTTTACGGAGATAACTTCGATGACTACAAAAAATGGGCATCATATGGTGTACTGTGTGTAGAGATGGAAACAGCAGGTCTATATACTGTAGCAGCTAAGCATGGAGTAAAAGCTCTGACTCTGCTTACTATCTCAGATCACTTGGTGACCGGCGAAGAAACTACCTCTGCTGAAAGACAGACTACTTTTAGCGGAATGATCGAAGTAGCATTAGGTACTCTATAAAAAAATTATGTTACAGTACAAAGGGCATACCAAATGGTATGCCTTTTAATACCCTTAGAAGAAAATATAAAAGAGGTGAAAATATGTTAGACAAAAAAGAGATATTGGAATTAATAGACGAGGCTGTCGCAGCCCGTGAAGGTGCATATGCAAAATTTTCAAATTTTAAGGTAGGAGCTGTCCTGATCGACGATAAAGGAAATCACTATTCAGGGTGCAATGTAGAAAATTCATCTTATGGATTATCTATGTGCGGGGAGAGAAATGCTATCTTTCATGCTGTCTCCAAAGGAATGAATAAGATTAAAGTTATAGCCGTTGTAGGAGATACAAAGGGTCCTATTTCGCCATGTGGTGCCTGCAGACAAGTTATAAATGAATTCTCTACGGAAGATACCATTGTCATCATGGCAAATATTAAAAAAGAATACAAGGTGGTAAAATTTACCGATATATTCCCCTATGGATTCAGATTATAGGGTGATCTCATCCTAAAAAACCATTATAAATCTTCGCTTTTAGCGGAGATTTTTTTTAAAACTTAATTTTTTTAAGATTAATAAATATATCACCTATTCATAAATTCAATTATTCATCCTTTAAATATTGATATTATTGACAGTAATTAAAAATGACTATATAATGAATAATTGAAATTAATATTTATGTCTTGCTTAAAAGCATTGTATGTATAAATTGGAGGAATGAAATGAAAATAGTTATTGCTGGTGGGGGAGATGTAGGAGTAAAGATAGCCGAAAAACTCATCTATGAAAACCATGACGTTACAATTTTAGAAAAAGATCCACAACTAATCAGAACATTGCAAAGTAAGTTAGATGCCATGATAATCCCGGGAGATGCAACTAATGTCAACACCCTTATTGAGGCAAACATCTTAAGTACCGACTCTTTTATTGCAGTTACAAACAGTGACAGTGACAACCTTCTTGCCTGCAGTATTGTAAAAAAATGCTGTAAAAATAATATTTCTATAACTTGTAAGATCGACAGTTATTACCAATATTTTAATGAAGAATATCTCTCTCCTGATGATTTCGGGATAGAAACTATCATAAAACCACTGGAGATCACCGTAGAAAAAGTTATGGAACTTATGGATAATCCAAATATATTTGAAGTTATGAACTATGCAGACAATATGGCGAGGTTAGTAGGAGTCAAAGTTAAAAGAAATTTTAAACACAAGGGGATACCTATCTCTGAAATTTCTGCAAAAGATGATATCTTCGCCAAAGTCAGGCTGGTAGCCATACAAAGAGAGGGAAAGGTCATCGTTCCAAAGGGGCAGGACGTAATCTATCCTAAAGACAAATTATATTTAGTAGGTAAAACAAACATTGTGAAAAATATAGTTGAAGAACATTTTTCCAGCCCTGTGAATTTAAAAAATGTTATCATCGTTGGCGGAACTAAACATGCCATCGAACTTTCTAAGGCTCTCAATAAGGCAGGAAAAAATATCACAATTATTGAAGAGGATAAGTTTAGGTGTAAAAAATTAAGTTTCCTGCTGGATAATGTACTTATCATGAATGGATCGGCTACCGATTCCCACCTGATGGATGAAGTCTCTATAGAAGATTCTTGTGTAATCAGTATGAGTAATAACGATGAGTATAATATCCTGTCGGCATTTACAGCAAAAAAATATGGTGCTTCTAAAACCATGTGTATGGTAAAAAACAGTTCCATTGTAAACCTGATCAACAACCTTGATCCCATCGATACTGTATTTTCACCCCATGCACTTACAATTGGAGATATATTAAAATATACCAGAAAAACTGATCTTTTCTCAGTTTCTCCATTTACAGAGATTGATGCAGAGACAATAGGTATAAATGTTACCCAGAATTCACCTATCTTGGATACTCCTATAAAGGATATTAATTTCCCTAAAAAATCCATAATCGGTGTGATAATCAGAGAAAATAACGTTATCATCCCTACCGGAGATGATGTAATAAAAATGGAAGATAAAATTATCGTATTCCTCCTTCCTGAAGCAATCTATGAGGTGGAAAAGATGTTTACTGCCCCAAAATTTGGAGGTAGAAGATGAACTGGAGCTTAATAATAAAAGTACAGGGATATCTTTTAGTCATCTTAGGAATTATGATGTCCTTTCCCCTTATGATCTCATTTTATTACGGTGGAGGAGATCTGAATGCTATAGCTATTTCCATTGCAATAACTTTAATCACCGGGCTGGCCTTTATATTTATATTTAAATCGGATAAAAAATTTAAAGCTAAGGAAGGGTTTGCAAGTGTTTCATTGGGCTGGATCTTAGCCGCTCTCTTTGGAGGCCTGCCATATTTTTTTCACGGATCCTTTGGCCCGTATATAAACTGTGTTTTTGAAGCTATGTCAGGGTTTACTACCACAGGTTCTACCATCTTATCCGATATCGAATCTATCCCCAGAGGATTGTTGTTCTGGAGATCATTAACCCATTGGCTGGGTGGAATGGGAATAGTCTTATTCACCATTGCCATCTTACCTATGTTTGGAATTGCTCCAGGGCAGCTGTATAATGCAGAGGTTCCGGGACCTACAAAGGACAGGCTGAGTCCCAAGATAAAGGATACTGCTAAGATATTGTGGCTTATCTATATCGGGCTTACCATTATTGAAACTATATTTTTGATGTTTGGCGGTATGGATCTGTATACAGCTGTCAACCATTCATTTGCCACTGTAGCTACAGGTGGTTTTTCTACATTAAATAACTCTGTATCAGGTTTTAACAGTGTCTATATAGATATAGTTATAACTGTATTTATGTTTTTAGCCGGAGTTAACTTTGCACTTCATTTTTACCTTATCAAGGGAAGGTTGAGAGACTTTTTTAAAGACAGTGAACTAAGATTTTATACAGCTGTGATTACTATTGCAACTGTATTGATCTCATTGAATATATATTTTTCCTCAGGGATAGAAAAATATACCGCAAATTACGGCCGTGCACTCCTCGATTCTGCATTTCAAGTGGTGTCTATAACTACTACTACCGGGTTTATGACCGCCGACTTTAATCTGTGGCCTTCATTTTCTGCACTCCTCCTGGTTACACTGATGTTTTTCGGTGGTTGTGCCGGATCTACAGGCGGCGGGATGAAACAAATTAGAATATTAATATTATTTAAACATCTATCCAATGAGATAAAAAAATTAGCACACCCTAGAGCATTTTTCTCCCTGAAAGTAGGAGAGGAACATGTGGAAAATCATGTAGTCAGAAATGTCTTGGGATTTTCAATATTATTCGTATTTATCTTTGCCGGGACTACACTTTTCCTGGCAGGAATGGGATATGATATCATCACAAGTTTTACAGCTGCTATCTCCAGTCTTGGAAATATCGGACCGGGGCTGGCTCGTGTAGGATCTATTGAAAACTTTGGATTCTTTGATCCATACAGTAAGGGAGTACTTATCTTTTGTATGCTTTTAGGCAGACTGGAGATATATTCAGTTTTAATATTGGTTTATTCGGTGATATCTAGAAAGAGGTAGACCGGTTCTGTCGGACAACCTCTACTACTTTAATAAGAATATAAAAATGCTGGTGGGAATCATCAGCATTTTTATATTCTTAAAATTTCATGGCTAAACTATTGATAAAATGATATAATTATAGGTAAATAAAAAAATGCATTACAAGGAGATTTATTTTGAAAAAAAATATGAAAATAAAAAGAGATACAGTATTAAAAGTAAAGGAAAAGATGGAATTAATGGATTTTTTATCTTTCCACCTTCAGGGAAAAAGTAAAAATAACTTAAAATCACTGCTTACCCATGGTCAGATAACTGTGGACAGCCAAATGGTCAGCCAGTTCAATCACATCTTAGCTGTTGGTCAAGAGGTGAAGATCAACTGGAATAAAGACAGAGATGTAAAGAAGATGCAGGGTGTTCAAATCTTATTTGAAGATGACAATATCATTGTTGCAAATAAAGATGCAGGCATCCTTTCAGTCTCTACCGGCGGCAGGGATGAAAATACCGCTTATAATAAATTAAAGGATCATGTTAAATCCAGCGATCCTAAGAACAAGATCTTCATCGTTCACAGACTGGATAGAAATACCTCTGGAATAATGATGTTTGCTAAAACTGCTGAAGCTCAGCAGCTTTTACAGAGTGACTGGAAGAAATATATTCTCAGCAGAAAATACTCTGTATTAGTGGAGGGAAAAATTAAAGATGATAAGGGAACTGTCACATCTTGGTTAAAGGAAAATGCTGCATTTGTAGTTTATTCCAGTAAGACAGATAATGGCGGAAAAAAAGCCATCACAAACTATGAGGTAATCAAAAAAACTAACAACTTTACACTATTAGAAGCATCCCTTGAAACCGGTAGAAAGAATCAAATCAGAGTACATATGCAGGATTTAAAGCATCCAATTGTAGGAGATAAAAAATATGGTGCCACTGGAAACCCTATTAAAAGACTGGGATTACATGCCAGAGTATTGGAGTTTATCCATCCTATAACAGGAAAAGAATATAAGTTTGAAACTAAGATTCCGGCTAGTTTTGATAAGGTATTCAAGAGAATGAGAAAGAGATAGAGGAGAATTTATGTTTGAATATTTAGATGGTAAGATCACTGTAAAAAAAATGGGATATGTAGCCATAGATGTCAACGGCATCGGTTATAAGGTATTCGTATCCCTCCAGACTTTAGATAAGATTAAATTAGGTGAAAATACAAGGTTATATATCTATAATCATGTAAAGGAAGATATGTTTAAATTAATCGGATTTGCAGAGGAAAGGGAAAGAGATTTCTTTGAAATTTTAATCAATGTAAATGGGATAGGGATGTCACTGGGCTTAGCTATCTTATCTACTTTTACTATCAATGACCTGAAGCAGATAATAGCCAATGAAGATACTAAGATGTTAACAAAAGTTCCTAAATTAGGAGCTAAAAAATCACAAAAACTAATAGTTGATGTGAAAGATAAGATGAAAAATCTTCAGCTTGTGGACAATATCGACAGTGGTACCGGCAGTATCAAAGCCCAGTTAGAAGAAGATATTTATCTGGCTTTAGGTGCACTTGGATATTCTAAAAAAGATATCGATAAGTTTGTCACTCCTAAAGATCTGGATTCATATGACAGTATCGAGACGGCTATAAAAGATATTTTAAGAAAGATAAGTAAATAATTTTATATTAATAAATTTTTGTGAGGCAAATGATGTATTATAAAAAATATTTTAAAAAAACGAGATTGAATGGAGATGACATGAACGGAATTATTTGTATTGATGGTGTTGTAGGAGCTGGAAAGAGTACTTTAGGGGATATTTTAGCTAAGGAATTAGGAATTTCATTGTTTGAAGAACCTGTTCTGAATAATCCTATTTTAGATAAATTCTATTATGATAAAAAAAGATACAGTTTTCCCCTTCAAATATTTTTCTTAAATAAGAGATTTAAGATGATAAAGGAAGCTAATTTATTGGATGGCTGTGTTATGGACAGGAGTATCTATGGTGATGTTATCTTTGCCAGGATGCTTATGGAAGATGGAGACATGGCTCCTGAAGAGTTTGAACTTTATGAGGAACTACTTTATAATATGCTGGAACATCTGTCGCCTCCTAAACTAATGATCTATTTAGAATCATCTGTAGAAGGGGCTATCGATAAGATCTGTACAAGGGGCAGAGACTATGAAAAAATCGTTCCCAGGTCT
>JAUXGP010000209.1 GCA_030621995.1 Psychrilyobacter sp. | reverse complement strand
TTATCTGCTTATAAGGGAAGGAAAGTGTTGTTTTTCTACCCTAGAGCAAATACACCCGGCTGAACAACAGAAACGAGAGGATTCGGGGAATCTTATGAAGAATTTAAAAAAATAGGAGTAGAGATCTTTGGAATAAGCAGAGATACGGTAAAAAAACAATCCAACTTTGCCAAGAAATTGGAGACACCATTTAATTTACTGAGTGATATTGACGGTATAGTATGTGAAGGATTTGGTGTCTGGCAGGAGAAAAAATTCATGGGGAGAGTATCCATGGGGATACTAAGATCTACATTTTTACTGGATGAAAATAACAAAATCATAAAAGAGTGGAGAAAGGTAAAGGTAAAAGGACATGTAGAGGAAGTTTTAGAAGCTTGTAAGGGGTGATAGATATGGAATTTGATTTTATAATAAAAATTATTATTTATATGATAATAGTTCGTATAATTATGAGTAAAGTGAATAAAAAGAAAAATATGAGATCGAGCAATAGAGGGAATTCTGCTCCTAAAACATCCGACAGACAGAGAGAGTTGAGATCTCAAAGGGATAAAACAGGAAGGGAACAGGGGAAGAAAAATCATAGTTTAAATATAGAAATAAAAAACTTTAAAGATATGATGGCTAAACCTGACAAGTCACTTTCAGCTGAAGAAAGGATGAAACAGAGGGAAAAAGAACTGGAAAATATGAATAAGAGATAGAAGTTAAGGCGGTGTACAAAATATTGTACACCGCCTTTTTTATATCAATAAACTTTGATTATTTATTGTTTTTATTTTTCTTTGAAATTCCCTTCTGAATCTCTGTTTAGAATTAATTCATCCAACTCTTCCTTGGTATAATGCACGACCTTGAGGTCATAAAACTTATAAAATGACAGCCCTATTATGCCCCACACCACTAAAACTATTATAGACGGTAAACTAAGGGAACTGTCTAGTCCCGGTACCAATAAAAGGATTAAAAATATTATTCCCGATACAGTTCCAAAAATACTCGGTATGAATACCTTACCATATTCTTCTTTGTATAGTTTATAAGACGAAAGACTTGTATATAGATATCCTATGGACGCTCCTACACTGGAAGTCCCGACTATCCATAACAATACATTTCTACCAAACCAAGGAGCTATCAAAGATATACCCAGGGTGAATAAAATCGCATTTTTAGGAGTATGATATTTTTTATCCAATACTCCAAAAAATTCAGGTAAAATTTTCCCCCTAGACATGGCAAATAACAATCTGCTGGCTGCCATATAAAATCCGTTTATCCCTGCTATGATAGCTGAGGTAAGGGCTATTATTAAAAATATTATTCCTATCTTTCCAAAATAATATTCTGTGGTATACCCTGTTGCCCAAGATATCTGCCCATTCATTATTTCCTCGCTTGTCACACCAAAGGAAGTAAAAAGAATGATTAAAACGTAAACAAGACCACCCACTAAGATGGAAATTATAGCCAGCTGGGATGCCTCTTTAGCTTCAAAATCCAACTCTTCCGCTACTTGTGGAATACAATCGAATCCTACAAATAACATTGGAGCTATAGATAATATCTTTAATATTTTGGATAAACTTATTGTTTCAGATCCTATAAACGACATAGTATTTGGATTAGTTATTCCCACTTTGGCTATCACTAAACTTAAAAATAAAAACACTATCCCTACCAATAAAATTACCATTATCTTCTGGAGTTGAGAAGCCAGCTTTACCCCTTTAATATTTAAATAGGCAAATAAACAGAGGGCAGATACGGCCACAGCTACTTCTCCTAAATAGATATCAGATCCCGCTATGCTGTAGAGATGACCCACTTCTAAAATTCCCGGCATGGTAAATTTGGCCACCAGAGCTAACGCCGTCGCATTTAATGGGACAATACTTATATATGCTAAGGCTAAAAACCACCCGCATGCCAAGGCATGCTTCCATCCAAAAGCATCATAGGTGAAGGCATATTCTCCCCCCGCAACCGGGAATTTATGGAGCAGATATCCATAATTCTTTTCTATCCCTACCATTATTAATGCTCCTGTAATTATTGCGATAGTTGAGTTTAAAATTCCTGCCTTTAAGAATAAATCTCCTGGAAGAACGAAAGCTCCCCATCCAATAATAGCCCCTATGGCCAACGATAATATATCCAATTTGTTAATTTCTTTTTTTAACATACATCACTCCTTAAAAATAAAAAAACACCCCAACTCCACCACCATAAAGGTAGCAGAGTTAGAGTGTTTAAGTTTCGTCATATAGACTCACAATATGCCACATAAGTAGCATAACTCATTGCCTCAATCGAGACCCTAAGTAAACCCCAGTTCTACAAATATTTTTCGAATTTAAATTTTCCTTTTGTTCAATTAGTTCGCATCTACACTATTATAAAACATTGCAAATCTCACCAATTAAGTAATCACTTAATCTACTTCATATTGTATTCTTTTGCACATTTTAACACGTTTTACGTGTAAAATCAAAATTTTCTCTTGATTTGACCAAAGAGGCAATATACAATATTTTGTATGCCGCCTTTTTTATACGGGGAGATTGTTGTATAATTTTAATGTGTAACAAAAAAAATGGCACAGATATTATAGATGAAAATCTTAGTCACAAATAACACAAATTAACACGAAGAGAAAATTGGATTTTAAAATAAGTGTAATTCGTGACGAAAAATAGAACCTCAAAAGGAGAATGAAAAAATGAAAATAGTATACTACTCCTACACCCAGGAGATAATAGAAAATATAGAAGCGGGAAAGGTTCATATTTTTCCTAAATCAGTGGATAAAAATTTGGCTAAAGACCGGTATATGCAGAGTTTGGAAAATCAAGATCAAGAATTTAATGAAATTCCCAATATATTCTTGAAACAGCCTAAATTTATGGGGTTGGGAGAGTTTAAAACTAACTTATTTTTAAGTGATGAGATGGTATTGCGGGAAGAAAAACAAGTGATAGCTTTTTACAGATCACTGAGTCTCAAAAATAGAAAGGAATTAGGAGTAGAGAGTTATTATGATGTGATCGACATTGCTGCTAATTTTTTAAATTTCTTCAAATTATTAAAAGAATATAAGATAGAAGAACTAAAGGGGCTAAGACCATGGCAAGAGAAGATATATAAGTTGTTTTTGGAGATAAAAGATAGTTATTTAGAATTTTTAAAAGAAAGAAATTATACCGATCCTATTTTTGTAATAGAAGAAAAGAATTATACCTCTAAAAGTTTATGTGACTATAAAGAAATTATAATCTATAACAAGTTTTATTTTTCAAGACTAGAAAAATGGGTAATAAAAAAATTAGAAGAAGATGGATTCGAAATTACTTTAAAACTTCAATTAAATAAAAGTGACTTTTGTGAAGAAACATTAAGTCTAAAGGAGTTAACTCTAGTAAAAGATATGAAGAAAAAAATTGATATTTTTACAGTAGATGATGATTTTACAGGATTATTAAAAGTTTTGGATATAACCCAAAATGAGATAGAAGAGGAGAAAATAAGTGTTGATATATTTGATTCTAATCATGAAAACTACAAGTACAATCAATTTTTTAATAATAAAAAATATATATCGGAATTTCCAATTTTTACATTATTAGAAGGAATACATAAATTATTATCGAC
>JAUXGP010000014.1 GCA_030621995.1 Psychrilyobacter sp. | reverse complement strand
GAAAATTTGTAAATTATAAAAATTATGTTATAATATAGTATAAAAAAAATTATTTTATTGAATTATTTGAAATTCAGCAAAACTTAGGAAGAAAACAGTTATGGATTCGTTAAAGGAGTTATTTAAGATAGGAAATGGACCATCTAGTTCGCATACTATGGGACCGGAAAGAGCAGCAAAAAGATTTAAAATGGAGAACCCCGATGCAGCAAGTTTTCAAGTGGAGTTATACGGATCATTGGCAGCTACCGGAAAGGGACATTTAACTGACTGGGTTATCGAAGAAACTTTAAAGCCTAAGGCTACCGAGATAATTTGGATGGCAGATTTTGTTCATGAATTTCATACAAATGGAATGAAGTTCATAGCATTAGATAAAGATGGAAATAAATTAAAAGAATGGTTAGTATTCTCTGTAGGAGGAGGAACTATCGTAGAAGATGGTGAATCTAGAGGCGGAGCAAACAGAGTTTATCCATTGACAACTATGGATGAAGTATTAAAGTGGTGTAAGGCAAATCAAAAAGAATTGTGGGAATATGTAGCAGAGATGGAAGATGCTTCTATCTGGGCATTCTTAGAGAGAATTTGGGAAGCTATGGAAGAATCTGTAAAAACAGGTCTTTCAAAGACCGGAGTATTACCAGGAACTATTCAATACCCGAGAAAAGCTCAAATGTTCTATAGAAAAGCCAGAAGAGATGACTCCAGAACTAGTTACTTAGGAAAAATATTTGCATACACACTTGCTGTTTCTGAAGAAAACGGTGGAGGAGGAAGAGTTGTTACTGCTCCTACCTGTGGTGCAGCAGGAATCATTCCTGGATTATTATACGCTTTAAGAGAGGAGCATAATTTATCTAAGGAAGAAACTTTAAGAGGTCTTGCAATAGCTGGATTAATTGGAAACTTAATCAAAACAAATGCAACTATATCTGGAGCAGAGGGTGGATGTCAGGCTGAAGTAGGAGCCGGATGTGCAATGGCAGCAGGAATGTCAGCATTTATCTTAGGTGGATCTTTAGATCAAATAGAGTATGCAGCAGAGATGGCATTAGAGCATCACTTAGGTCTTACATGTGACCCAGTGGGAGGATATGTACAAATTCCTTGTATCGAAAGAAATGCAGCAGCAGCAGTTAGAGCATTGGATGCAGCTAACTACTCATTATTTACAGATGGTCAGCATACAGTTAGTTTTGATAAGGTAGTACTTACAATGAAACAAACTGGTCTGGACATGAAGAGTGAATATAAGGAAACATCATTGGGCGGATTAGCTAAATTTGATTTTAATGCAAACTGCTAATTAAAAAATAAAAAATTAAGGATATAGAAAAAATATCTAGTATACTTAATTAACTAAGAGGCAGCTCCTATTGGACTGCCTCTTATTTTAATTTTAAATTCATTGAAAGAGTTTAAAAACTTTGGTATTATATATAATGCGAAAAAAATATATTTGGAGTTGAGAAGATGAAAATAGATATTAAAAATATAGAAAATACAATAGATATGAGGAGTTTTGAACTAATGGCTGAAACTTCTACCTCTGATGAATTTAAGGACTTAATATTAAACTTAGAGGGGAAAAAAATAGATGAAACAGACGGGAGGGTTGAAAAATTTGATCATAGAAATATGGGGAATTTTTATGAGAATACTGTGGAGAATTATTTGAGGGAACTATCCTCTGTAAAATCTATAAAAAAAGAAAAAATATTGGAATTATTGAAAAATATCAAGGGTGGAGATATTTCTTCCAGGGAAATATTGATGGAAGGATCGCTTAAATTAGTGGCTAAGACAGCTCTTAATTATTCTAAAGTAGGGACAAGTTATATAGAGTTAGTTCAAGACGGCCTTATGGGGATAGTGAAAGCCATAGATAATTACGACCTGGATTATTCTATGGATTTTTCAGAATATATGGAATTTTGGATAAAATACGAGATGATTCAAAGCAATAAGCTGGTTGTGGAAGAGCTGAAATCTCCTGTAATAGCCTACTTTAAAAATATGAAGGTGGAAGTCTATAAGTCGGAGAATAAAATTATTGATTTTGAGACAGAAGAGGTCGATGAATTAGAGGTAAAGAGAGTTTTAAATATGGATATGGAAGAATTTGAAAACTTACAAAAAATCAACAGCTATGGATTTTTAATAAAAAAAGAAGAGAGTGAGGAAGCTGAAGTATATAAGAGTATTGCCGAGATAGATATGGAGCTGGCAAAGATAGAAAAGTTGATGTCGGTGTCTAATTTAGCCAATAAATTTACATCAACTGAGGTAAAAATCTTAGATCTGTACTATGGACTCAGCGGGAAGAGAAAATACTTTGAGGAGATTGGAGAGATCTTAGATACGCAGCCGTCAAAGGTAAAGGCAGAGGTGGAAAAGCTTATGATAAAATTAAAATATAATGGAAAGAGGGAATGGATCGATGAAAATTAAGAGTTTGATAAAAAAACTGGAGAAAAAATTCCCTAAAAATATAGCCGAATCCTGGGATAATATAGGTCTTTTGGTCGGGGATGAAGGTAGAGAAATTACAAAGGTACAGATATCATTGGATGCTACAGAAGAGGTAATAGATCATGCCATAGAAGTGGGGGCAAACCTCATCATAACCCACCACCCTATTATATTCAGCGGGATAAAGAATGTTACTTCTAAAAATTTGATGGGTAGAAAACTTTTAAAATTAATTGAAAATAAGATTGCTGTGTATTCTATGCATACCAACTTAGATTCTGCTGAGGGTGGATTAAATCAATATATATGTGAAAAATTAGGAGTGGAAACATCTAAGATTTTAGATGAAAAATATATGGATATGTACCTGTTATCAGTCTATATAAAGGTGGAATTTGAGGAGAGGTTGAAATCTAAGGTAGAGGAATTTGGATTGGAATATAACGGGTATAAAAATGTATACTATACCTCTGATTCCATGGAAAACTTTGAAAAGGCAGAGGGAAAAGAAAAGTGTAGGAATAAAAATAAAAAAATAAGCATCTTAGGTGAAAAAGGGAAACTGTCCAATCTTTTAAATGAGATAAAAAAAATTCATCCCTATGATGAGGTAGCTTATGAGATAATAAAAACAGAAAATAAGATCTCTTTAGGCGGACTCGGAAGGATATATAGTCTGTCTGAAGGGATGGAGTTAGGCAGGTACCTGGAGGTAGTTAAAGAGAAATTGTCTCTAAACAATGTAAGGGTAGTGGGAGAATTGGATAAAAAGATAAAGAAAATAGCTGTAGTAAATGGTGGAGGAGCTAGTTTTTTAGGCCGGCTGGAAAAAATAGGTGTTGACCTTTTTATAACAGGTGATATAAAATATCATGAAGCCTTGGATGCTAGGGAGATGGGAATATCTATCTTTGATATCGGACACTATGAAAGTGAGTATTTCTTTACCGATATAATAGAAAAATATTGTGATGATTTAGCGGTGGAGATCTATAATGATCAGCCAGTATTTAAGAGTTTATAAAATTAGGAGGATCCTATGATAAAAAGAATAATATTTCTAATCCTTGTAGTATTCACATTTTCATTTGGACAGGTAAATGACAGTGGGAACTATTTAACTGCAGAAGAGAAGCAAGAGGTTGAAAAAAAATTATCAGAGATTGAAAAAAATGGGGATATAGTGTATCATATAAATCTTGGCAGAAAAATGGATGACAAAGATATCGTTGAAAAGGCAATAATTTTGGATATAATTCCAGACGGAAAAAATGATGTCAATGTAAAATTAAAATTTACCCAAGATATAGATACCAGTGCCTACGAGGAAGAGATCGACAATTTGTTGGTTGAAGGGGAAGATGCAATAGTAAAAAAAGAGTATAAAAAGTTTATACTCAGTGTTTTGGATGTATCGGAAAAAATTGTAGATGATATAGAGGTAGATAAACAAGAAATCCAAAAACAAGAGGTAAAAAAAACATTCATTGAAAATAAATTTGCAGGATTATTGATCCTGATATTTATGGCTATAGCTATTTTTGTAACTCTAAGGTTTATAAAGATGGGTGGAATTAAAAAAAGAAGATAAAAAATTAATAACTAGGTGTTAGAGTCAGTCGCCGCTGGAGGAATCCAGGGGAGGAACGTCCGGGCTCCACAGGGCAATGAAGGTAGCTAACGGCTGCTGAGGGAAACCTTAAGGAAAGTGCCACAGAAAATAGACCGCCTATGAACTTGTTTTGTAGGTAAGGGTGAAAAGGTGGGGTAAGAGCCCACCAGTATGATAGGAAACTATTGTAGCTTGGTAAACCCCTTCTGGAGCAAGACCGAAGAAAGGTCAGAATGAGACTGCCCGTCTCGATCTTTAGGTGTGTCGCTTGAGCCTATAAGCAATTATAGGTCTAGATAAATGATTGACCAACGACAAAACCCGGCGTATCCTAACACCTATTTATCATAAATAACTCTTTTATTCTTATTTTTTCCCTTTATTAAAGGGAAAAGAAGTAGAGATGAAAGTAATAACCACCCCTCCTATTTTAGGAGGGGTTTTTACTTACATTTTTTTATCCTCTCTCGCCTATCGGCACTCTCCCCCCTTCTTCTACCCTCTCCGGTCCTATGGACACCCTCTCCCTCCAAGGTAGAGGGAAAGAAAAATTTAACAAGATGGGGATAACCCTCTTCTCCTAGTTTCTCCCTCGTAGGGAGAAACAAAGTAAGATAGAAAGAAAATCAAAACTAACTATAACGGGATTGAGGGATGAAATAGTGGCAAAAAAGTATTTTTCTAATTTTTATGATATTATATACTTGGAATAAAAATCTGATATAAGGAGATTAAAATTATGAAATATAAGATGATAGTAACTGATATGGATGATACATTGTTAAATAGCGAGGGAAAGATATCGAGAGAGAATAAAGAAGCTATAATGAAGATACAAAAAATGGGAATAAAATTTGTTTTAGCTTCGGGAAGACCGACCTTTGCCATGAAGGAGTTTGCCAAAGAATTAGAACTGGATAGATATGGAAGCTATATGCTGAGTTATAACGGGGCTATAATTACTGAGTGTGCAACAGATAAAATATGGTTGGAAGAAAAGTTGACTGTAGAGGATGCCCACAAGATATATGACTTGTCCAAGGAACACAATGTACATCTGCTTACCTATGTGGATGAGAAGATCACTGCTGAAACTACAAGTGAATATATAGATGTAGAGGTAGACCTTACAGGGATGCCGTATAGAAAGGTAGACTGCTTTAAATCAACAGTAACCGAGCCGGTAGTAAAGTGTATTATGCTGGAAAAGCCAGAATATCTAAAAGAGGTGGAGAAAAAATTAAACGAACTCCTGAAAGGGGAATACAGTCTGGCTATATCCAAGCCGTTTTTCTTAGAGGTAATGAAAAAAGGAATCGATAAGGGAGCCAGTTTACTTAAGTTAGCCCATAAATTGGATATAAAGCCGGAGGAAATCATAGGTGTAGGAGACTCCTACAACGATCTGACTATGTTAGAGGTGGCAGGGATGCCGGTAGCTGTGGAAAATGCCAAGGTAGAAGTGAAGAATATGGCGAAGTTTATCTCGACTTCTCACAATGATCATGCTCTGAAAACAGTGATTGAAAAATTTATAACCAATAAAACACTAAATATGTAACGGGACTTGAGCTGCTCTGCCTGCTGTCTATTGTGTAAAGATTATTTGAATTAAATAAAAAAGGTTTAAACCCTAATAAAATTAAGGGTTTAAACCTTTTTTATTTTCAATAAAGGCTTTTTGTTAGATCAGTGTTAATGTTAATATAAAGGTTGACTTTATAACTTTAAAAGGGTATACTTTTCCATGAAAGTGACTAGTCAGTCAGTTTTTGAGGAGGAGATCTAATGGCAAGCAAAGATGAAAAAAGAAGAAGAATAATAGAAGTAGCGGCAAAGCTTTTTGTAGAAAGGGGGTTTCATGGGACACCTACAAGTTTAATAGCTAAGGAAGCCGGGATTGCCACAGGAACCCTGTTTAATTATTTTAAAACTAAGGATATTTTAATCAATGAAATTTTTATAGAGATAAAACTAGAACAAAAAAATTGGATTTTAAAAGATTTAGATAAGGAAAAAAAATCTAAAGGGAAGTTAAAGAAGATTTGGAATAATTTGATTGTCTGGGGGATTGAAAACCCAGAGGAAAGAAAGTTTATAAATTATTTTAGTAATTCTAATTTTATAAGTGACGACACCAAGACAGAGATCCATAAAAATTATAAATTTTTAGTGGATATTTTTAGAGAAGTTATAAAGAAAAAAGGGATGAAAAATACAAATGAACTGATGTTGATACTTAATTTTATGGGGGCTTGTGTATTTACAGGGAAATATTTTCATATAACTAAGGAAGTCTATGATGAGAAAATATCCGATGAACCCTTTGAAAGATTTTGTAGGAGTATAGATTTAACAGATGAAGATTAATTATCGAGGAAAAGGAGAGAAAAGATGAAGAAAATAATAGGTATAATGTTAATATTATTGACTTGTTCCCTGTGGGGAGCAGAAAAGCTGACTTTAAATGAATCATTAGAGATGGCTTATGAAAACAACTATGATTATCAAAATGTAAAGATCGATAAGGAAAATATTGATCTGCAAGTCAGGGAAGGATATAAATCAGCTGCTCCCAGATTAGATTACAGAGGCGGATACAGTGCCGCAGGTGAAGAAAATAAAATGAGTATGACAGATGGAACAAAGAGTGACCAAAGGCTGAATCATGAACTGGGGATCACCCAGCCGATCTATAATGGCGGAACAGTAATGGCAGGAATTAAAATCGCCAATATATCTCAAGAATTGATGACGTACCAATTGACCAAGAGTAAGAGTAAATTAAAATTAGAAGTTATAAATGCTTATTTAACAGTATTGGCTCAATTAGAGGTAATCAAGGTCTATGAAACTTCATTGGAGGAAGTAAAAATTGCCTTTGATCAGGCAGAGAGAAAATATCAGTTAAATATTATCTCAAAGTCAGATTATCTTCCGCTGAAGACCAAGGTTATTTCTACCGATGCAGACTTGGTAGAAGCTCAAAATCAAGGTGAAATCTATAAGATTGAATTTAAAAATTTAATCGGGCTGCCAATTAATCAAGAGTTGGAATTGGAAGGGTTGGAATTTCAAAAGTATGATCTGGATCTGATAGATGTAGATGCTGATATAAGCTATGCTGTTTTAAACAATAAAGACAGCAGGATATCTCAGTTAAATACCGATATAGTAGAGGAACAGGAAAAAATATCCAGAGCAGACTTACTGCCCAAAATAAATGGCAGACTGGCTTATAGTGCTGAAGACAGGCATCTTAAGAATTCTATGGATGAGTGGAATTGGACTGCAGGTGTAGAAATTAATTGGATGCTATTTGATTTCGGGAAATCTTGGGATGCCTATGCAAGATCTAAAAACGAAACTAGAAAGGCTGAAAATTCAGAAAGAAAAACTTTGGATGATTTAGAAGTGAATATAAGGACTAATTATATCGACCTGGTTAAATTAAATGGAATTTCAGAAACCAGAGTGGCGGAGTTAGAGGCTTCTCAGGAGAACTATGATCTGCAAAAAAGAAAATATAATAGCGGGATTATATCCATAACAGATTATTTAATCTATGAAACACAATTAAATGATACCAAATTATCTTTTATACGAACTAAATTAGATTATTACTATGCATATGAAAAATACTTGGAAGATTTAAAATAAATGCAAAAAATTAGTCAGAAATGACATTAATCTAAATAGGAAATTTTCAGTTGCAAAGAATACAACAGGGAGGGTAAGATGAAGAAAATAATGAAACAGATGGCTATATTACTTATGGTATTGAGTGTGGTAGCTTGCGGAAAAAAAGAGGAAGTAAATAAGGAGAGTAAGCAGATAAACTATAAAAATGTAAAGGTAATGGATGCGGATCTAAGTGAGATAAATAAGGTGGCTGTATCTTCAGGATCTTTGGATTCTATAAATGAGACGGAAGAGATCACTAAAACAAGGGTAGACGTTATAGAGATAAACTATAAAAATGGAGATAAAGTAAAAGTAGGGGATACAATAGTAGTACTGGAAAATCAAGATGTGGAGTCAGCGTATCTAGATTCTAAAGCCAGAGTTATCTCCACAAAGGCAGACTATGCTACACAAAAAACTACCTACAATAAATATAAAGTTCTTTATGATGAAAAATTAATTTCAGAGGAAGAGTTCTTAGACATTAAGAATAAACTTTCCTCCAGTGAGGGAACATATCGATCTGCTAAAGCAGCACTGTTAAAAAATGAAAAAGATTATAATGATTTGACTGTAAAAGCAAAAATAAATGGAACAATAGCTAATTTGGATCTGAAATTATATCAAAAAGTAGAGAAGGAGCAGCCTTTGTTTAAGATCGTAGATAATGAAAAATTAAGGATTTTAAGCGGTGTCTCATCTCAAGATGTAATCGGATTAAAGACAGGAGCTACGGCTAATATCTATATAGAAGGGTCTTTAGAACCTGTAAAAGGATCGCTGTATGAGATCAACCCGATAGCTAACCCTTCCACTAGAAAATTTGAGGTAAAGATCAGGATAGAAAATAAAGATTCTAAGTATAAGCAGGGAATGTTTGCAAGGGTAGAACTATATACCGGGAAAAAAGAAGGAATATTGGTTCCTAAAAAAGCTATAATTATCGAGGAACTTTATTCGTATATCTTTGTGGTAAATGAGGAGAGTATAGAGACTGAAAAAGACGGTGTTAAAGAAACAAAAGAGATACCGGTAGCTAGAAAAATAAGGGTGAAATTAGGAATTTCCAATGGAGAAAACCAAGAAATAATAAGCTCAGACTTGAAAGAATCAAATAAAGTAGTAGTAATAGGACAATACTCTCTAAGTGATGGAGATTATATAAAGGAAGAGAATTAGGAGGACGAAGATGGCTATATCATCAATTGCGATAAAAAGACCTGTTTCGGTTATTATGCTTATGATAACCATGGTAGGAATGGGATTATTAGGGTTAAAAAACATGCCAGTAGACCTTATGCCGAATATGAATGTTCCTGTGGTTATGATTCAAACAACTTGGATTGGAGCTACTCCAGAGGATATGGATAGTTTGGTTACCAGGAAAATAGAGGAAGTTATGCCGAATATAGAAGGTATAAAGGAGATGAACTCAACTTCATCGGAGAATGTATCTTTTGTTGTATTGGAATTTGATTATGGAACGGACACAGATAAAAAAGTAACGGATGTACAGACTGAATTAAATAATATCAGAAATGATCTGCCGACAGATATAGAAACCCCCATTGTAAAGAAAATACAGCCAGGAGGGGAAACAGTAATCTCTGTTACAGTATCAGCTGAAGATCTGATTTCGGCTAAGAGTTTGGCAGAGAATAGAATTAAACCCAGATTTCAGCAAATTTTAGGGGTAGGGAATGTAGAAGTTTACGGTGGGTATGAAAAGGAAGTTAAGGTAGAGGTCGACCCAAATAAGATAGAATCTTATGGAATGAATATCGACGATCTTTATAATATCATTGCTAAATCTAGTGCAAATATCCCAGCCGGAACAGTGGAAGAGGGAGGGAAAAGATACCTCATCAAGGTAATGACAGAATTAAAAACTGTGGAAGAGGTACAAAATATAGTAATCAGTAATGAAGACGGAAAAGTGCTGTATCTAAAAGATGTAGCAGATGTACAGTTAGGAAATAAAGATGTAGAAAGTTATAATAGGATGGACGGTACTCCCTCTATTTCTATATCGGTAGAGAAATCTACAGATGGAAACTCTGTATCTATTTCAAACGGAGTAAAGGAAGCTATCGAATCTTTGTCACAAACACTGCCGTCGGATGTAAAGTTAAGTGTATCCTATGATACATCTATAGATATATCTAACTCTATAAATAATGTAAAAAACAGTGCCATAGCAGGATTGATCTTGGCTTCAATAGTATTATTTATATTTTTAAAAGATGTCAGAGCAACTCTTATCATAGCTATGGCAATACCGCTGTCTATTGTAGGAGCATTTTTCCTTTTGAACAGTATAGGAGTGGGGCTGAACATCATATCTCTAATGGGACTGTCCCTGGGAGTAGGGATGCTGGTAGACAACGGGGTCGTAGTTTTAGATAATATTTACAGACATATGACAGAATTAAAAAAACCTAAATTTGAATCTGCCAGAGATGGAGCTTCAGAGATGCTGGTTCCCATCATAGCTTCTACAGCTACAACAGTTGCGGTATTTTTACCCATAATAATGACTGAAGGGCTGGCTAAGGAAGTTTTCTTCGGAATGTCGTGGGCAGTAACCTTCTCATTACTGGCTTCATTATTAGTTGCAATGACCTTTGTACCTATGATAGCCAATAAGATATTGAAGGAAAAGGTAGCGGAAGTTCAAGATGGAAAGATCCTTATTTGGGTAAAAAAGAGATATATAAAATTATTATCACTTACACTAAAACATAAATTTAAGACATTGTTGGTAGTAATAATAATGTTCTTTGCCATTGTAATACCGGGAATCAAGATAGTCGGAGGAGGATTTATCCCTGCAACAGACGACAATGTATATGTAGTAACGGGAGAAACACCGCCAGGAGTCACGGTGGATAAAGTTGATTCTATAGCTAGAAGGGTAGAAAAAATATTAGAGGCTGATAAATATACCCAAAATATAGAAACATCGGTACAGACCGATGGATTTTCTATCAATGTAAAGCTGGACCTAAGAAAAGACAGGGATAGATCGGTATTTGAAATAACGGATATCATAAGGGAAAAATTAGAGGGAATCCCTGATGTAGATTTAAACGTAGCAGACGGATATGCCAAAGGACCTGACAGCGGCGGAAGGGATATAGAATTAGACCTTACATCGGATAATGCAGGACAATTGGATAGTTTTGCCAATATAGTGTTTGAAGAGATGAAAAAAATGCCGGAAATAGGAGATTTCAAAAGCAGTTTATCCGGAGGAAGTCCCGAGGCTAGGATAATAATAGACAGGGAAAAAGCAAGATATTTCGGTATCAGGCCAGCCGATATCAATAAGATAATATTTTACCAGGTGTTGGGGTCTAATCCAATAGATTTAAAAACAGATTTAGAAGAGATCGAGGTAAATGTAATGTTACCCGATGAGTATAGAAAATCATTGTCTAAATTGATGACAAGTAAATTAAAATTAGATTCAGGTGAAATTATTCAGATATCAGATATTGCTCATATAGAGGTAGTAGAGGGACCGGCGGAAAAAGAAAAATTAAACAGAATCAGAAAAGTAACCCTGAGTGCAAACCTAAGGGGCGGGAATAACAGTAAGACAGTGGAAAAATTGATTACGGAAAAAATAAAGGAATTAGGAGTACCGGCTTCAGTAGATTACAGGTTTGGCGGAGACAACCAAAGAACCAGTGAGATGATGGTACAGCTGAAAAATTCCATGTTCATTGCAATATTCTTAATCTTTGTAATCTTAGCTTCTCAATTTGAATCCTTGGTATTACCATTTATAATTATGGGATCTGTACCACTATCTATAATGGGTGTTTATGCAGGACTTATGATTACAGGAAAAGAATTTAATGTAATGGTGATGGTAGGGATTATCATGTTAGCAGGTATAGTGGTGAATAATGCCTTGGTACTTATAGATTACATAAAATTATTGATTGCAAGGGGAAGTGAAAGAAGACAGGCTGTTTTAGAGGCTGGCAGAACCAGACTCAGACCAATCCTTATGACAACTTTAACAACGATGTTAGGGATGATGCCGCTGGCTCTAGGACTAGGTCAAGGATCGGAGATGTATCAGAGTATGGCAATAGCTGTAATCTTCGGGCTTATGATTTCTACATTATTAACTCTGGTAATCATACCGGTACTCTATGAACTGGTAGAAAATGGAGTGGACAGAGTAAAAGCTAAATTTAAAAAATAAATTTCGCCATAGGCGAAGAGGGGGGAGATTTATGGAATTAAAGGGAGAGTATAAAGAGCTCAGAGTATTGTTTGATGGATCTTTGGAAGAAGTGATATTAGAGGAATTAAAAAATAGTGATGTTCTAAAATACGCTATCATTCCAAAGTTAAAAGTATCGTGGCAAAAAGGAATAAAACATCTCAATACCCATGTATGGCCTGGAGAGGATGAGGTTTTATTGGTTATAGTTGAAAAAGAAAGATGTTATGAGTTGGTAGAAAAATTTGCCAGATTAAAGGAACGTTTAGATTATAATGTTACTTTCGATATATCTGTGAGAGCATTGGAATATATTAATATCTAGATAAAATGAGGGTGTTGATCACCCTCATTTTAAATTGTAAAGAAAAATAAGCTGGGGGAAAATTAAACTATATAAAACATATATTTAATAGTAATTAATGTTAAAAGATTAATTACTCTAGCTTTGTGTAATGAAATTGGAAATATGTTTCAAAAAAAACAAAATAAAACAAAAAAATCTTGAAATTTGACACTTGATTGATTATAATACAGTGATGAAAAAAATTAAGAACATAGGAGGGATATTGTGAAAAAATCGATTTTAGCAATTTCTGAAAGAAAAGAAATTTTAAAGCAGGTAAGAAAAGAGTTATTAGGTGAATATGAAGTAATTACTTTTAATAATTTTTTAGATGGGTTAGACATGTTGAGGGAAAGTGATTTTGATATTATTTTATTGGATCAAAATATGACATGGTTTACTTTTACAGAGGTAAGAAGAAAATTAAATGGTATAGGAAAAGATTTTGTAGTAGTGGGCTTAATAGAGGAAGAAACTGATGAAGTATTAAAAGACCTAAGAGGTGCTGATATATATAACTATCTATTAAAACCTTTATGTATAAAAGATTTTAATAAATTAATATTTCCTGCATTACAAAATTTATCTGTATTGAAGGAAAAGAGAAAGTTAGAGAAAAAGCTGTCTGATACAGAGGATGTTAAAGAGATCATCGGGCAAAGTACTAAGATCAAAGAGATTAAAAACTTAATAGATAAGATAGCAGAAAGTGACCTTACTGTTCTTGTTAGTGGAGAAAATGGTGTAGGAAAAGAATTGATAGCAGCAGAAATCTACAAAAAATCCGACAGAAGAAAGAAAAGCTTTATGGTAATCAGTTGTGCCTCGATGTCTTCTGATATAATAGAGTCGGAATTATTTGGATATGAAAGGGATGCTTTCCCAGGATCAGGTTCTGGTAAGGTGGGAATCTTAGAGGAAGCTGACGGGGGAACTGTATTCTTAGATGAAATTACAGGTTTAGATATCAAGGCTCAGGCAAAATTACTTAGAGTGATAGAATATGGTGAATTTAGAAGGGTAGGAGGAAATAAAACTAAGAGAGTAGATATTAGATTTATTGTTTCCACAAATAAAAATCTTAAAACAGAGGTTGAAAGCGGGAAGTTTAGAAGCGACCTGTACCATAGATTAACAGCTTTCCCAATTGAGATGGCACCACTTAGAGAGAGAAAGGATGACATTCCTCTATTGGCTAACTATTTTTTAAATAAGATAGTTGTAGACATTCATAGAGAGATGCCTATTATCTCAAGTGACACAATGAAATATCTTATGGAGTATTCATACCCTGGAAATATCAGAGAATTAAAAAATATAATTGAAAGAATGATTATATTATCGACAGAAAGAGTAATCGGGGTAGAAGATCTGCCATTAGAAATCAAAATGAAATCAGATACACTTGAAAATAAAACGATAATTGGACTGGGTCCGCTAAAAGAAATTTTAGAGAAGGAACTCTATAATTTGGCAGATGTTGAGAAAGTAGTAATAGCTACAGCCTTGCAAAAAACAAGATGGAATAAGCAGGAAACAGCAAAATTATTAGGGATAGGTAGAACTACACTATACGAAAAGATTAGGAGATATAAACTAGATCAAAAAGGATAGGGGTAACAAGTAAGGGTAATGCCTTGTGCTTACCCATAAAAAAAGTGGGGGAAATATAATGGCAATTAGAAGTTTAAGAAAAAAGATGAGACCTGTAATTTGGATAATTACAATAGGGTTTTTCATCTCTATGTTAACTGTAATAGTGAGTAATATCAACATGG
>JAUXGP010000019.1 GCA_030621995.1 Psychrilyobacter sp. | reverse complement strand
TCCATTGGAACGGAAGGCGGATATAGAGAAATAGTAAAAAAATATCCTAAATTAGAGGTATATCTGGGGAATGAAGGACTTAAAAAATTAGGCGGTTTAGATGAGGCAGATATAGTCCTCACAGCAGTAAGTGGGGCAGTAGGAATCGAAGCGACCATAGAAGCGATAAAAAAAGAGAAGAGGATAGCTCTTGCCAACAAGGAAACCATGGTAGTAGCAGGAGATCTGATAAATAATATGTTAAAGGAATATAAGGCAGAGATAATTCCAGTAGACAGTGAACATTCAGCCATCTACCAGTCTCTTTTAGGCGGGAAAAAAAATGAGGTAAATAAGATAATAATCACAGCAAGTGGCGGGACTTTCAGGGGGAAAACTTTGGAAGAACTAAAGGATGTAAGGGTGGAAGATGCCTTAAAACATCCCAATTGGTCCATGGGAAAAAAAATAACCATAGATTCATCTACCCTGTGCAACAAAGGCTTGGAAGTTATAGAGGCACATCAGCTTTTTAATGTCTCCTACGATGATATAGAGGTGCTGGTGCATCCGCAGAGTATAATTCATTCAATGGTGGAATTTAACGATATGTCTGTAATAGCTCAATTAGGAGTGCCGGATATGAAGGTACCCATCCAGTATGCTTTTACCTATCCAGACAGAATATCTAACGAGGTGTTGGAAAGTTTAGATTTTAAAAAATTATCCAATCTTACCTTTGATGAGGTAGATAATGAGGTGTTTAAAGGGGTGGAATATGCATATCTTGCAGGCAGGAGAGGAAGATCCATGCCGGCAGTTTACAATGCGGCCAATGAGATAGCTGTAGATCAATTTATTGATGGGAATATTAAATTTTTAGAGATCTATGACGTGATAAAAAGTACCATGGATAACCATGAAGTACACTCCGTAGACACCCTGGAAGCGGTGATAAAAGCTGACAGCTGGGCAAGGAAAGAGGCATTGAGGATAGTCAAAGGTTTTTAATTTAGGATAAAACAGGAGAGGAATATGTTAGAATTAATTGTATATTATCTGCCTATGCCCTTTGTTGTGTACTTGTTATATTTATTATCGGGTAGTTATTTACTGGGAGGGTTCTTTTTCTTGGGTTCTTTTTTATTTTTGATAAGGATAACAGAGATAAAGAATGAAAATTTAAGGAAAAAAATAAAGGTCTTTGTATCTAATTATTTATTTTTATATAAAACTATGTGTTTTATAACAGTTTTTGCCATTGGTTTAAGGATCATAGGATGGGGAACAACAGTTAGGACACCGGCATTTATTTTGTCGAGCCTTGTATTTTATATCTTATTGATATGGAAAGGGTATCGGAATTATATTAAAATAGAAATAAAGGAATATATGGTGGAGATACCTGATTATGAGGATGAACTAAAAATAGTATTTTTATCGGATATTCACTTGAGTGAATTAAGATCTATAAAATATGTTGAAGAAATAGTTGAAAAAGTCAATGGATTTTCTGCTGACTGTATATTAATAGGGGGAGACACGGTAGAATCCCATATGGAATATCTGGAAAATAAAGGGTTTGATAAGATATTAAAAAAAATGAAATCTAAATATGGAGTCTATGGAGTACTGGGTAATCATGAGTATATAGGTGACTTAAATAAAAACATAGAGTACTTAGATGGATGTGGAATTAAAATTTTGAGGGATGAATCTATTATAATAAAAAGATTAGAATTTATCTTTAGAGATGAAGCTAACAATCATTTGCGAAAAAAATTAAAAGATATTTATAAAACGGCTTATCCCAAGGTTGTAATAGATCATCGGCCAAAATTTGAGGAAGCATTGGATGAAGGCATAGAACTACAGATTTCGGGACATACCCATGGAGGGCAGATTTTTCCTATAAACTTAGCTTATATGCTGGCATATAAAGTTATCTACGGGTATAAAAAAATAAAAAACACGGTAATAATAGTGTCTTCCGGGGTAGGAACAGGATTTTTAACTTATAGAACCTGGAGCAGGTCTGAAATAGTGAGGATAACTCTCAAAGGAAAAGAGTAAATAAATAGAATACAGATATCATAGATTTGAGATAGATAAAATCAGATAAAAAACTTTAATAACAAATTAGTGTAATTCGTGACAAAAAAATTGAATTTAATCTATAGAAAAAAAATAAAATGTAGGAGAGTAAAAATGGGAAAATTAATAGTGATAGAAGGAACGGATTCCAGCGGGAAGCAGACTCAGGCAGAATTATTATATGAAAAATATAAAAAAATGGGGAAAAAAGTAATGAAAGTTACCTTTCCAAACTATGAAAGTCCATCATCGGCACCTGTAAAGATGTACTTAAATGGTGAGTTTGGAAAAAATGTAGGAGAGGTGAATACCTATGCTGTATCAACTATGTTTGCAGTGGACAGGTATGCGTCTTTTAAGACTATTTGGGAAGAGTTCTACAATGATGGGGGAATAATTATTTCCGACAGATATACAACTTCTAATATGGTTCATCAGGCATCGAAGATGGAAGATAAAGGAGAAAAAGACAGATATTTAGAGTGGCTGGCCGATCTGGAATATGAAAAAATGGGGATTCCTCAACCAGATATGGTGGTATTTTTAAATATGCCTACCCATATGGCATATAGATTGATGGAAGACAGAAAAAATAAGATCACAGGGGAAGATAAAAAAGATATCCATGAAAATGATCGTGAATATATGCAGAAATCCCATGACAATGCCTGCTATATAGCGAACAAATATTCGTGGAAGGAAATAATGTGTGTAAAAGATGAAGAATTAAAAACTATAGAAGAGATTGGGAATGAAGTTTTGAGAGTTTGTGAGGAGTTGTCCAGATGAATATAATAATAACGATACTTATACTTGGAATAATAATAATGGTTCATGAATTGGGGCATTTTTTAACAGCTAAATATTTTAAGATGCCGGTGGAGGAGTTTTCCCTGGGAATGGGACCTATTTTATTTTGTCATGAGGGATTACACACGAGATATTGTCTGAGAGCTATTCCCGTGGGTGGATTTGTAAATATTAAGGGGATGGAAGTGGATTCCATAGTAAAAGATGGATTCAATACTAAGACACCATTTCAAAGATTTGCAGTATTAATTGCAGGTGTAGTGATGAACTTTGTATTGGCTTACCTTATAATCTTTGGAAGTTTACTTTATAATGGAAAAGCAGTTCAAAATGAAAAACCTATAATCGGAAATATGGTAGAAACTTCTAAATCTTTTGGAAATCTAAAGATAGGCGATGAGATCCTGGAGATAGATGGAAACAGGATAGACAGATGGGAAGATATAAGTCGTGTAAACAATGATATAGACAGCAGCAGTATGGAATTTCTTATAAAAAGAGACGGAGAAACCATAAAAAAAGAGATTGAACTTACTTTTGATGAACAAAGGGACGATTATTATATCGGGATACTGCCAGAATATAGTATCGTGAAATATGGTTTTATAAATGCCGTATCTGAATCCGGGACTGCCTATAAAAATTTATTTATGATGATCTTAAATGGATTTAAACAGCTTGTCACAGGACAGGTAAGTGCCAAAGAGATATCGGGACCTGTGGGAATAGTTAAGATTGTAGGAGATGCCAGTCAAGGCGGGATAGGAATCTTATTTTGGTTGACAGCACTATTGTCAATAAATATAGGATTCTTTAATCTGCTGCCGTTTCCTGCTCTAGATGGCGGGAGGATAATATTTGTCCTTTTAGAAGTGATAGGGATAAAGGTAAATAAGGGGTTTGAAGAGAAATTTCATATGGTGGGCATGATCATATTATTTGGGCTTATCATTCTGATAACTTTTAATGATGTATTGAATATATTTAATAAGTAATCTTTCGTAACATTGCATGATCCACCACGAAACACCAGTTAATAATTGAAAATAAAATAAATTAAATTAAAAAAAGAAGGTGAAATTATGAATTTCATCTTCTTTTGATTTTGTAAGAATGGTGACCCTGACGCGATTCGAACGCATGGCCTACTCCTTAGGAGGGAGCCGCTCTATCCATCTGAGCTACAGAGTCATCCCATAGATTATATAATATTTTTTCCAAAAAAGGAATTAATATTTATTTTTTTTAATTATTTAGGAGAAAAAGGATATAAAAACATAAAGAAAATTTAATGTCTTCATATGATGCTTTAATTGTTTTCTAAGAATTTCGTGATTCTATATGAATACAGACGACATAAATTGTAGTTAAAAAATACTACTTTTGCTTTTTTATTTGAAAAAAAACATAAAAAACTTTGAATTCTTATAAAGTTATGCTAAAATGTATTGGAAACAAAACGTAATCTTCGTTTTATGTACAGTTTTTCATACAAATGAAGAAAATATTGAAAAAGCTTAAAAACAGGAGGATATTCAAATGATAACAAGTATATTTAGTTACTTTTCGTTATTGATATTATTTATAACGGCAGTATTGTATTGTGAAAAAACATTAAAGTTAAAATTATTCAAGGTTATACCGGGATTAACATTTATTTATTTTGGTGGAATGATAGGTGCAACAATGCACATTTGGGAATTAACACCACAATTATCAAGCTTTATCGGACAATTAAAATATTTTTTACTACCAATGATGTTATTTTTATTACTATTAAAAAATGATATTAGAGATGTATTTAAATTAGGACCAAAGTTAATGGGTTCATTTTTAGCAGTAACAGCTAGTATCATAGTTGGATTTATAATTGTATTTATTGCGTTAAAATCAAGATTTGATACAGATGCATGGCAAACATTCTCAATCCTATCTTCTTCATGGGTTGGAGGGTCAACAAACATGGCCGCTGCTCAAGCAGGATTAGGAGTAAAAGATGGTTCGCAAGCACTAACATATGCATTCTTAATGGATAATATCTGTGCATCATTCTGGTTAGTATTACTTATCAGTTTAGCTCCAATGAGAGAGAAGTTTAACAAATTCTCTGGTGCAAACAGTGATGAAGTGGATAAGATCATAAGTCATATCCATGCTACAGCAGCTAAAAATGAAGAGAAGAGAGACTATGAATTTATGGACTTTATGTTAACATTAGGATTAGGTCTTGGAGTAGCAGGAATCGTATTAGTTCTTGGTAAACAAGTAGTTAACCCAGGTGGATTAACAGGTGAGAACTTCTTATTCGGTCTTAGATCATTCTTTAGTGGATCAGGATGGGTAGTAATCTTAGCTACAATATTTGGTATCTTAGGAAGTATGACTCCGTTGAAGAAAATCAAGGGAACAGACCATGTAGGTAGTGTACTTTTATACGTAGTAGTAGGATTAATAGCAACATCAACAGATTTCTCTACAATCGATATGGGTCAGGCAGCTATCTATATTGTAGCAGGAGTATTAGTATTATTATTCCATTTAGTAGTATTATTAGTTTTAGCAAAGGTATTCAAGTTAGATCTTTATATCTGTGGTATAGCTTCTCAAGCTAACATAGGTGGATCTGTATCAGCTCCGATCTTAGCAGGAACATATGATGAAGCATTAATTCCAGCAGGGCTTATGATGGGTATATTTGGATCAGCAATAGGAACGGTAACGGCTCTTATGTTAGCCAAACTATTAATGACATTATAAAAAAATATATAATAAGACAGGAGAGTCCATTGGACTCTCCTATTTTTATTCTAAACGTCACGTTGCTATACTATCTTAATATCAAAATCTCTGACTAGTCCAACCAGGTCAGGGAGGGAAAATGTGGCTCCTTTAATACGATTTGTCAGAGGGTTGATCCTATAATTAACAGCACCTTTAAAGTCAGCCCTTTCTAAATTACATCTATCAAAAGATGATCCCTCTAAATTTGAGTTGGTGAAAGCAGCCTGACTCAGGTTGGTTTCAAAAAACAGACATTCCTTAAAAGTGGAGTTTGAAAGATCGGTTTTTTTCAGGTCTAACTTGCTGAGATCACAATATTTTAAGTAGGAATTCTGAAAAGCGACTTCGATTATAAATTGATTGATGTGGCTTAGGTTGATACTGATAAGCTCGGAATTTTCAAAATTTAGATCGATAAATTTAGCATCACAAAAGGTGACAGAGACCAACTGACAGGATTTAAAGGTACAATTTTCCAATGTAGTTTCATTAAAACTTATTTTGTCAAAAGTTACCCCTCTAAAAGTACAGTTTAAAAATTCACTGTTTTCCAAAACTAACAGATCGATATCTTCTTTGGTAAATATCATATCTTCATAATACATATATCACTTCCTTGTAGTTATAATTAATTTATTATACCATTTGAAAAGGAAAAATGAATGACTAATAGTATAAAACTATTAAATTATAAAAAGAAACTTCTTGAGGTAATATTAAAGTGAGCTTTAGATACCCAAAAGAAAGATTAGGCTTAGATAATTATGAAATGTGAAGTTTAAAAGGGATAGAAAGATTTTGGGAGTTGCTATATTTATTATATCATTTTCTTGTTTTGAAGATATTTTTAATAGTAGATTTGGCGTTATTCCCTTTAAGTGAACATAGAAAAAAAGACTAATATAATTTACTCATCTATTTAAAGAGCTGTTTTATGCAAAAATAATAGATATTTTAATAAAATTAAATTGAATGTTACGAAAAATTTAAATCAATTTATGGAAAATTAAGAATTAAAGTATGGATAAAAAATTCCATAGATGGATGAAGAATTAAAATTAAATGATCCACTTGACAGGGATTAGTCCACTTGAAGAGGATTTTCATTTCATTTTTCTGTAATAAAAGTAACTTAAATGATTTTTTCTTAAGCGAAATAAAAGTGTTTTAAATAAAATTTAAGTTTTTTAGGAAAAGTTTGTATTTTAAAAATAAACAAAGAGCAGATTGCGTGTTAAATAAATGAACTTTCATGTCGAAATATAGGTTCTTGACTTAAAACCGAAAGAAGGTTATCATTATTGTACAATATAGTAAAAATAAACTTTATTGAAATTTAAGGAGGAAAGTAATGAACGAGAAAAAGCATCAGTTTAAACCTTTTGTATCTATGGATACAGTTATGTCTGAAACTACAGTTGTTTCTGTTGGATTAGGTATATTATTTGCAGTAATATTTGCAGCATCAAATGTATATTTAGGATTAAAGACAGGAATAACAATTGCAGCAGCAATTCCAGCAGCAATTTTAGGAACAGGATTATTAAAGGCTGTATTTAGAAAAAATTCTATATTAGAAGCTAACTTAGTAGCTTCAGTAGCCGCAGTAGGAGAATCTATCGCAGGTGGAGTTATCTTTACACTACCGGCTATTATCATATGGGGTCATGATTTAAGTATGGTTTCTATAGCTATTATAACTATCTTAGGTGGATTAATCGGGACTTTATTTGTTATTCCATTTAGAGAATATCTAATAGTCGAGGAACATGGAGTATTATTGTTTCCTGAATCAGTAGCAGCTTATGAGATCTTAGTAAATGCCAACAAGGGTGGAGAAGGATTTAAAACTGTATTGAAAGGTTTAGGAATGGGTGGAGCTTTTAAATTTCTATCTGGTGGATTAGGACTTTGGGCAGAGGGACCGACTTGGGTTATAGCTAAGTTAGGAACAGCTTTTGGATTCAGTGCAGTAGCTTCATTATTAGGAGTAGGATTTATCGTAGGAACCGGAGTAGCTATCTTAATGTTCTCAGGAGCATTATTGGCATGGTTTGGTTTCATACCGTTAATTAAGTTTATAGGAGCAGGAGCGACAGCACCTATCTTCCCGGCAACTGAATTAATATCTGATATGTCACCAATTGCTATATGGTCTAACTACATCAGATATATAGGAGCAGGAGCGGTAGCAGCAGGTGGATTTATCTCATTGGCTAAATCAGCACCAGCTATCATTGGATCTTTCAAAGAAGCTATGAAAGGGTTAAAAGCAGAAAAATCTGCTCATAAAATTGAAAGACAACACATTGATACTCCATTAACATATGTTGGAGCAGGAGCTATCGCAGTATTTTTAATCGTATGGTTATTACCATTATCAACAGGAATTCCCAAAGTAGGAATTTTGGTATCGTTCTTAGTAATATTCTTCTCATTCTTCTTCGGTGTAGTATCTGCAAGAATGACAGGAATCATGGGTGCATCTAATAACCCTGTATCTGGAATGACTATTGCATCATTATTAGTGATTGCATCGGTTATAAAACTATCTGGTGTAGATCCTGAATTAGGAAAAATTATGGCTATTATCGCAGCAGGTGTAGTTTGTGTATCGATCGCAACATCTGGTGGAGTAGCACAAAGTTTAAAGCATACATACTTAGTTGGTGGAACACCAAAGAAAATCGAGTGGTCAATGTTCGCTGGATTAGTCGTAGCAGCATTTGCAGCAGGTGGAGTAGTACTTATGCTGCATAAAGCTTTCGGATTAGGTTCGGCAGACGTTCCTGCTCCTCAAGCAGGATTGATGAGAATGTTATCTGAAGGTGTTATGACAGGAGAGATCCCTTGGACATTGGTTATCATTGGTGTGGTTATCGGTATATTGATTGATCTATTAGGATTACCTATCTTACCGATTGCTTTAGGATTATACTTACCAATTCAATTATCATCAGCTATCTTAACTGGAGCTTTGGTAAGAAAATTTGTTGAGAAAAGATTTAAGGCAGATGTTAAAGAGCAAAAAGGAAGAGTTGAAAAGGGAATTCTTTTATGTTCAGGTTTAGTAGCTGGAGATGCTTTAATCGGTATCTTAATAGCGGTATTCATTACTTTCGGAAAAGACTTATCAGCATTCGGAGCTAAATTCGGAGCTATTACACAGAATTCTACTATAGGATTTGCAATTTTCATAGCTTTAGCTGCTTGGATCTTTGGTCAAGTTATTTCTGGAAAAGCTTCAGATGAAGAATTACCGGAATAGGTTGAGATATGAAAAATAAAAGTGAAAAAAAACAAGAAAATTTTCTAGATGTTGTACCAGTAAAACTTCACTTAGATTATAAAAAACAAGGTGGAAATATCCATCTTGTTTTTACCCATGACAGTCTCCTGCAGAAGGTTTTGAGATGGATGACTAAAAAAAGCAGTACCAGTACCTTGGAATTGGATGGGCTTGGGAGTGTAGTCTGGGAAAATATCGATGGAAAAAATACAGTCTATGATATTATCAACATTCTTCTAGAGGAAGAGGAAGATGCCTACGAATCTATGCAGGAAAGAGTGTTTATGTTTATAAGGCTGTTAAAAAATAAAAAAATAATTGCTTTTAAAGAGTTTGATTAGAGGTATCAACACTTGATTAAAAGCAAAAAAAATTCCAAAACTATAGTATAGAAAGACCTGTAGACTAGACACTGAAAAAAGTGTCAAAGTTTACAGGTCTTTCTATTACTTGAAATAAAGGTTACAGTTTAGATATGATATATTATTAAAAAAAATTGACATCAATTTGAAATTGATATAAAATTGAATGAAATGATTTGATATGGAATAATAGAAGAAAAATGTTTAAGGCAGAAGATAGAAATTATACTGTAGTATACGGAGGTTAAGCAGTTGAAAAATAGAAAAGATAAGATACTAAAAATAGGAGTTCTGATAGTCATAGTAGGATTATATTTTTTAATCCCAGCAATTAAAATAAATGTCAATCAAGCGATTTTTATTCTTAAAAATGTAGATGTTGATTTGGCAAGAGGGTATATTTTGGGATTTGGAATATGGGCACCGGTTGTATCATTTTTATTGATGGTTCTGCAATCCATAGCCGCACCTCTTCCTGCCTTTATAATAACCTTTGCAAATGCTGGTTTATTTGGCTGGGTAAAAGGAGCACTTCTTTCTTGGACAAGTTCTATGGCAGGAGCAGCACTTTGTTTCTTTATAGCGAAGTTTTACGGAAGAACGATTGTGATAAAATTAACCGGTAGATATGCATTGGATAGTGTAGATGATTTTTTTGATAGATATGGAAAATATACAATATTGATAGCACGTTTGCTGCCGTTTATTTCTTTTGACATTGTCAGTTATGCTGCAGGATTAACTTCTATGAGTTTCTTCAGCTTTTTTGTTGCAACTGGTATAGGGCAGCTGCCAGCAACGATAATTTATTCATATATTGGAAGTATGTTAACAGGAACAACCAAAACAATAGTAGTGGGATTACTTATATTATTTGCAATAAGTACATTAATATTTTTATTTAAAAAGGTTTGGAATGATAAGAAACAATCAAAAGATATAATAGATTTAAATGATATAAATTAAAAAAAGGAGGAAGAAATGAAGAAAAACTACATCAAATCAGGACTACTTATTTTATGTGTATTGACATTTATTTTATTTAGCAGTTGTAATAAAACATCGACCGATAAAGAAAAAAAAATAGATTTATCGGTATATGAAAAAGGAGATTATTTTATTAGTCCTGAGGAGCTTAAGTCATTGTTAGGATCGGAGAAATTAATATTGTTAGACTGTAATAACCCTAATTTATATGCTAAAGAGCATATAGAAGGAGCAATTGGAATTGGATTCCATGCTTTTTCAGAAAAAGTCGGAAAACCAGGAGATCCAGGTTGGGGGACTATAAAATCAAAGGAAGAGTTAACTGAAAAACTTATTTCATTGGGAATAGATAATGAAAAAACAGTGGTACTTTACTCAGATTTATTTAAAGGTCCTGGTGCAGATGGACGTACAGCTTGGCAATTAATATTAGCAGGAATGAAAAATGTTAAAATTCTTCATGGGGGATCCAGTTATTGGAAAGAACTTGGCTATGAGATGACAAAGGATGTTACAGTTAAACCAACACCCAGTACTGGTGTGACTTTAAAAGATTATGACAGAAGTTTTATGATAACAAAGGACGAAGTTTTTAAAGATTTAGACAAAAAAATGATTATCGATGTAAGAACTAAAAAAGAATTTGATGGATCTCAAAAGGCAGGAGAGCCCAGAGGCGGTCATATAAAAGGGGCAAAACATCTTGTTTGGACAGATTTATTGAATAAAAACGGGACTTTAAAGACTCCAAAAGAAATAGAAGAGATAATGGGTGAAATGGGTATTTCTAAAAAAGATGATTTTACTCTTTACTGAACTATGGGAATAAGATCAGGTTATGCAACTATGATCCTCAGAGCCGGGGGCTTTGAAAATGTAAAAAACTATGAAGGTTCTATCTATGAATGGAGTGGCGATAAAACTATGCCAATGGAGAAATAAATAACAAAAAAAAGATAGCAAAAGCTATCTTTTTTTTGTTAAAATTGAAAATTTTAATTGAACCATCCTTTGATCCCCTTAAAGATTTTTTCGGTGATAGTGTCGGGAACCTGTCCTTTTTTAAAGAGGACCTCCCTCCTGAATTCCTTGGGAGCTCTCTTTACCTCTCCGCTGCGAAGGTCGATATTTCTGCGAACCAGCTTTCCATTCTGGATATTTTCATCGATAAAATCAAATGAGGCAGGAGTATATATTCCCTTATCGATCATTGTCTGATAGTAGTCCTTCCATAAAGGGACTGCCATACGACCACCTGATGAACCGTTCGGCATGGAGGTGTTATCATCATAGCCCATATATACCACAGTAACATAATCAGGGGTGAATCCGGCATACCAGGCGGATCTGAAATCATTGGAAGTTCCTGTTTTACCGCCTTGATCCACATTAAATCCATGTTTAGAATGTAATTTGGCTCCCCTTCCAGATCCATATTTCACTACTTTTTCAAGCATATAGGTCATAAGGGATGTATTGATAGGGTCAAAGGCTTCTACACCTTCTAAATCCTCATTTTCATAGATGATATTTCCATCTGTATCCTCGATTCGAGTAATAAAAGAACTTCTGTGTGCGGTACCACCATTGGCAAATGGAAGGTATGAAGCAGCTAACTCTAATGGGCTGGCACTGGTAGAGCCCAGAGCTATTGTAAGGTCTTTGGTGAATTCGATATCTACCCCTGTCTGAGTAAAATTATCTACAACATCATCTATCCCCACATCGTTTAACAGCCTTACAGCCACTGTGTTGACTGATTTCTCCAACGATTGTATGAGGGTGATGTTTTTATATTTGGCATTATTATAGTTTTTAGGAGACCAATCGCCGTACTTGGTGTTAGAACCATCTATAATCTGATTCATAGTGTATCCTTTTTCCAGGGCTGTATAATATATAAACGGCTTAAAGGTAGATCCAATCTGCCTTTCCGCCTCGATACCACGATTAAAATTGCCGGATCTATACCCCTTTCCACCTACAATACTCCTTACTTCCCCTGTCTTAGCATCCAGAGTAACCATGGCACCCTGCAATTTTTTATCGGCTTTAAATTTTGAATAATTTTCAAAGCTGTTCTTTGCAATCTTCTGCATCTCATTATCTAAGGTAGTATATACTTTGAATCCGCCTCGAGAAAAAATAGCGGGATCTACCAGATCGATAAGTTTTTCTTCGACTATATCCATAAAATCAGGTGCTTTGACAGCCTCTCTTTTCCTCCTGCCATCCTTTACAATAACAGTTATATTTCTGTTGGAGAAAAAAGTTTTTTTATGATCGGCCTCCATAACAAATCTATGTTTTACAGCTGCATCATATTCATCTTGAGAGATATAATTTTGATTCAACATAAGTTTTAAGATAAGCCGGGTTCTTTTCATGGCAGCCTCTAGATTTTTTCTCGGGTTGTACATATTTGGTCTATTGGGGATCCCAGCCAGCATAGCACTCTCAGCCAGGTTTATCTTTGAGATATCTTTATTAAATATATCTTTAGCAGCTTCCCTGACACCATATGATCCAGAACCAAAATAGATTTCATTGAGATATTTTTCTAAGATCTCATCTTTAGAATAAATTCTTTCAATCTCCAGGGTTATAATAACCTCTTTAAATTTTCTGGTGAACGTACGTTCATTGGAAAGAAAGGCATTTTTGGCCAGCTGTTGTGAGATGGTGCTCCCGCCTTGAGCTATTCTTCCTCTGGATAAATTTACCAGAACAGCCTTTCCCAGCCGCCATATATCTACCCCATGATGTGAATAAAACCTTCTGTCTTCCACAGAGATAAAAGCTTTTTGCAGGTAGATGGGAATATCTTCGATCTCTGCACTTTCGCCTTTTTGTTTGGACAGATAATCTACAATATGTTCATCCTTATCATAGATTGTAATCGGTTCAGAAGCTGTATAGGAGGTAACCTTCCC
>JAUXGP010000177.1 GCA_030621995.1 Psychrilyobacter sp. | reverse complement strand
TCTCCATCCAAATCTTTTATATTCTCTATTTTTTTATTGGATATTATGGAGATAAGCCCCTGACTGGTGACTCCCAATAATTCTAACTCAAGTCCTTTCTTTTTTAAAGTTTCACCCAGATTAGTAGGAATGAGATATATTCCACCTTGATTTTTGATTATCCTGGGGATGATTTCTACATGGACATCCTGATAATAATGGATTTTCACCCCGTCTTTCATAGGAAGCATAGGGATACTTGGCGGGGCTTTAGGGGTATATACATCTATGGGAAAAGCATTTATGGATACAGCGAGACTCAATAAGGCTGTTATTTTTATTTTTTTTCTTATCATTTGTTTCTCCTATTTTTATTTTTTTAATTATAAAAAAGTGGCAGAGATATCTACCACTTTGATATTTAAAATATATATGTGACAACTTATATCTGTTCCTTGTGGGTTTTTCTTAATTTCACCAATTCATTCAACCAATATTCATCGGTTTTAGCAGTCATTCGGCAAGATTCACGGGCGACATTCAAAATTATCTTGCTGAACAATTTCATATTTTTACTGTGTAGAGAGTAAAGTGCAGATTTAGAAAATACAAGTAATTTTACATCTGTTATAGCAATAGCAGAGGCAATATATTTAAAGATACCGATAAGTTCTGTTTCGCCAAATAAATTTCCCTCCTTAAATCTGACTAATTCTACCTCTGTTTCATCCAGTCGTTTAATGATTTTAATTTCTCCAGTCTGGATGATAAAGATATTATTAGGTGATTCCCCCTGGGTGAAGACAGCCTCTCCTTTTTTAAAGGAAGCTGTACTCAGCATAGGAATAAGACATTCCAGTTCTCCTGCAGTCAATCCACCGAAGAGTGATATTTTATTTAACATGGAAAAAATCAATTGTTTTTCCTTATAGGTTATTTCAGATTTAGATTTTTTTGTATTCATAATGATAATTAAAACTCCCTTACATTTTTGATTTTAAACTTTTTTTTCTATATAAGCAATGATTTCATGGAGTAACTCTTTTTTATGATGATCAGTGACCTCTGCTAAATATGACTCCAATTCTTTTATATCTGATTCGATCTCCTCTTTTGCAATGGTATCATAAACACCATCTAGTTCTATATGTAATTCATGGATAACAGTATCGTGTAATTTAAAAAATGTTCCCACTTCTTCAGCTCTTTCATACATGGATAGTTCTTTTATAATTTGATCAATTCTTGGATTCATATAGTTCCCCCTTATATTCTGATTTAATATTAGTTTACTATATAAAGTATAAAATGCCTAAATTTATTTTATTTCAAAAAAAAACCAGCCGACAGATGTCGGCTGGTCATATTTATTGATTAGTCACTTAATTTTAAAACTGAGATAAATGCTTCTTGCGGTATCTCTACATTACCGATTTGTTTCATTCTCTTCTTACCGGCTTTTTGTTTTTCCAATAGTTTTTTCTTTCTGGA
This sequence comes from Psychrilyobacter sp., assembly GCA_030621995.1. Lineage (GTDB taxonomy): Bacteria > Fusobacteriota > Fusobacteriia > Fusobacteriales > Fusobacteriaceae > Psychrilyobacter. Next base: position 2,861 of record JAUXGP010000177.1, on the reverse strand, counting down.
TATATCCCCACCATAACATTTAGCCGTAACATTCTTTCTAAATGCTCTGATAGTTTCCCTTGCTATTATCTTAGCTCCCAATGCAGCTTGAATAGGTATTTCAAATTGCTGTCTTGGGATGATCTCTTTTAATTTTTCTACGATTATCCTACCCCTGGCCTGGGCATGGTCTGTATGGGCAATAAATGAGAATGCATCTACAGGTTCACCGGATACCAAAATATTGACTTTCACCAGGTTTCCAGCTTTATATCCTATCATCTCATATTCAAATGAAGCATATCCCTTAGTTCTGGATTTTAATTTATCATAGAAATCTAATACGATCTCTGCAAGGGGCAGTTCATATGTGATCATAGCACGAGTATCATCGATATAGTTCATACTGATATATGTTCCTCTTTTTAACTGGCATAGCTCCATAACTCCGCCAACATAATCTTTTGGAACTATGATGTTTCCCTTGATATATGGTTCTTCCACTATAACTTTTCCCTGTCCGCCGATGGGAAAATCTTCGGGGTTGTCTATAGTATACATCTCAGATCCTTCCTTATGGATTCTATATTCAACCGATGGTGAAGTAGATATAAGGTCGAGATTATATTCCCTTCTCAGTCTTTCTACAATGATCTCCATATGTAAAAGGCCCAAGAATCCACATCTAAATCCAAATCCCAAGGCAAGCGATGTTTCAGGTTCAAAAGTAAGTGAAGCGTCATTCAATTGTAATTTTTCAATGGCTTCCCTCAAGTCTTCATAGTCATCGGTAGATATCGGGTACAGTCCGGCAAATACCATTGACTGGGCCCTTCTGTAACCTTCTAAAGCTTCCTCACATGGATTATTTACACCTGTAACAGTATCTCCTACCTGTGAATCATGGATAGACTTTGATCCGGTAATAACATATCCTACCGATCCTGCAGTCAGGATATTTGTAGGGTTCATTCCAGGTGAGAATATTCCGCATTCCAGTACATCAAATTGCTTATCAGTAGAAAATATCTTGACCTTATCTCCTTTTTTGATAGATCCATCTACAATTCTTACATAGGTAATAATTCCTCTATAGTCGTCAAAATGTGAATCGAAGATAAGAGCTTTTAAAGGCCCGTCTTCACTGTTTGCAGGAGCAGGGATAAATTTAACGATAGCTTCCAACAGATCCTCTATACCAATACCTGACTTTGCAGATGTAAGCACAGCTTCGTCAGCAGGAATACCGATAACATCCTCTATCTCATTTCTTACTTTTTCTACATCAGCAGCAGGCAGGTCGATCTTGTTGATTACAGGTACTACTTCTAAGTCTTGCTCTAATGCCAGATATACATTGGCCAAAGTTTGTGCTTCTACACCTTGGGCTGCATCTACTACCAATAATGCTTCCTCACAGGCAGCTAGAGATCTGGATACCTCATAGATAAAGTCTACATGTCCCGGTGTATCGATCAGGTTTAGCTCGTATGTCTTACCATCATTGGCTTTATAGTTAATTGTAACTGTATTGGCCTTTATCGTTATTCCCTTCTCTTTTTCTAACTCCATATTGTCTAATATCTGATTTTTCATATCTCTATCGGCAACAGTTCCGGTTGACTGGATAAGTCTATCGGCTAAGGTAGATTTTCCGTGGTCTATATGTGCGATTATTGAAAAGTTTCTTTTTAGTTCTTGTGACACAATGTTCCTCCTAATGTTCTATATTAAATTTATTATAAATTAACTTATATTTTTACATTCTATTATAAGCTATCTGAGTAGAAAAAGCAACCATTACTCACTCCACTTTGTTTTCTGCCGAGGTCACGAATATTTAAGTTAACTTCATCTTTTTAATCTTTATTTTGATCTTTTGACTTTAATTTTTAATTAGCTAATTTTTGCTATATACTTAGGTAGAGAGTAAGAGAATATCGGAGGACATTTATGAATGATAAAAAAATAAGGTTTACCATCCCAAACTTTGTCAACGAGATAACATTTAGGGATATAGAGAACTTTGATCTGAAAATCAATAGTTTTTTTAACAGGCTGTTTACCAGCTCCTACACCAATGTGGATAAATATCCATTTAAGAAGAGTTCAGACAACAAGAAAATACAATTTAACCTGAATAAAGAAAACAAGTTGATCTATGAAAACTTGCTGCCTAAAAACAAGATACAAAATGAATCGGAATATTTTAGAGATCTTATAAGGACATATATATCCCAGCCCCATTATAAAAGGGAGAGGAAGATATTTTATTCTGAATATGATTCCATACAAAAATCCATACAGAGGAAGGAGGAGATCTTAATAACCCATATGGGCAATAATTATATTGTGGAACCGTATTTTTTTAAGGTTACCTCGGAGGAGAAAAATAACTTTTTATTTTGCTGGGTATATGAAAAGGAGGAATATGGCGTTTTTAATCTATCCAGGATATCTAAGGTGACCCCGATCAGGTTCAGGAAAAATAAGAGATATCTGGATCTGGACTATATAAAGAAAGTTCATAAAAACTTTGATCCCTTCCTGTCCTACGGCAGTATAGTAAAGGTGAAATTAACAGATCTGGGAAAGGTATGGTTTAAAAGGATAAGCCACTATAAACCAACCTTGGTTAAGATAGAAGGGAATATCTATTACTGTGAATCCAGTGACAGAAAAGCCCTCCTCTATTTTTCCAGGTTTTACAATGAGGCTGAAATCTTGGAACCCCTGTCTCTCCGAAAAAAGATAAAAACCCTCTTGGAGGAGACCCTGTCCCAATACAAATAAAAAGAGTCACTAAACATGAACATTTTGACGTATATCATCTGTATATATCCTTTATTTTTATTGGAATAAAAATAGAATATCATGAACCT
>JAUXGP010000027.1 GCA_030621995.1 Psychrilyobacter sp. | reverse complement strand
AGTGAAAACTTTATGTTGTGTGAAAGGGGGGTAACCTTCGGATACAATAACTTTGTGGTAGATATGAGATCGTTTATGGAAATGAGAGAATTTGGATATCCCGTAATATTTGATGCTACCCATTCAGTACAAATTCCAGGGGGACAGGGAACGTGTACAGGCGGGAATCGTGAATATGTATTCCCATTGATGAGAGCAGCCTTGGCTGTAGGAGTGGATGGAATATTTGCAGAGGTACATGAAGATCCAGACTGTGCTCCTTGTGACGGTCCGAATATGCTGAAGTTAGAGGATTTAGAGGGGATATTAAAGGTAGCATTGGAGATAGATGGGATAGTAAAAAGATAGATAGAAACTTATTGTGAAAAGTTGAAACCCTCCTAATTTTTAGGAGGGTTTTTATTTTCTAAGTTTTAAAAACACTTTTAGTTTATTAAAAAAGATATATCGGACTAAAAAATGAGTCTTCGATGTTTTTTATAAATCAAATTATGTATCAAGTATATTAAAATAAACTAAAAATAAAGGTTATTGTTGATTCGGCTTATACTTTTGCTTATGAAAAATTAAAATTTTATAGGGGAAAATAATTAAAAATAAAATTAATTTTTATTCATCTAAATAGTTGTTTAAATTCTATTTTTTCAGAATTTGATACTAAAAAAATGGTATCAAATTAAAAAATTAAAACTGTAAAGTTATAAAAGGTATCTTTTCATTAGAATGTCAATTTTGAATATTACGATTTATGTGCTATATTTATAGTAATATGTATCATTAATGATACGTATATGTTAAGCAAAATTTAATAATAGAGGAGGAAAGAATGGGAAAGTTTATTTTTAAACGATTGGGTCAAATGTTATTTACACTGTATATAGTTATTACAGCGACTTTTTTCTTGATGCACGCTATTCCTGGGGGACCTTTTACAAGGGAAAAACCATTGCCACCAGCAGTAATAGCAGCCTTAGAGGCCAAGTTCAACTTGAATGCACCGTTACATGTACAATATTTCGACTATATGAAAGGGGTGTTTAGTTTTGATTTCGGTCCTTCGTTTCAAAAAGTAGGAGTAGAGGTAATTGACTTAGTAAAAGTCGGCTTACCGATATCTGCAAGGGTAGGAGGAACTGCTGTATTAGTGGTACTCATAATAGGTATTCCATTGGGAATAATATCTGCTATGAAGCAAAATAAATGGGAAGACTATGTGGTAACCGTTATAGCTACTTTAGGGGTGACAATCCCGAGTTTTGTAATAGCAACTATGATCATATATATATTTAGTGGAAAATTAGGGATACTGCCAGCTTTTGGTCTTACTTCCTGGAAACATTATATCGGACCAGTAATAGCTCTTTCTGGATTCTCCCTGGCTTTTGTATCTAAGCTGACCAGATCATCTATGTTAGAGGTGTTGCAGCAAGATTATATCAGGACGGCCAGAGCCAAAGGGTTGTCGGAGTTTGTAGTAATAGGAAAACATGCTCTTAAAAATGCGTTATTACCAGTAGTTACCTATGTAGGACCAATGGTAGCAGGAATTTTGACTGGATCATTTGTTATCGAAAAGATCTTTGCTATACCTGGAATGGGAAAATATTTCGTAGAAAGTGTAGGAAATAGAGACTATACAGTTATCATGGGAGTAACAATCTTTTATGCAGGATTTTATATAATTATGGTATTTTTAGTAGATATCATCTATGTGTTGATAGATCCTAGGATTAAATTACATGATTAAGGGGGAAGGTATGGATAAAAGATGGGAAAAAGCATCGGAGGAAATCAAAGGTGAGAAGAAGATAAGACCTAGTCTTACATATTGGCAGGACGCTTGGAGAAGGTTAAAACAAAATAAACTATCCATGATAGGCTTAGTGGTAATAATTTTATTATTTATAACAGCAATTTTTGGACCTATGGTATCTAAATTTAGTTATGAAGACCAGGATCTTAAATTTGGAAATATAGCTCCTAGATTTGATATATATGAAGTGGACAAATCCAACTATATATATGTACATCCAGAATATAAGTTATTTACTGTAACTTCTGACGGGGCACTGTTAGATTCATTGAGACCTGTCAAAAATGACATAATGAATTCACAAAAAATTTATGAAGTAGATGGAAAACGGGTAGTATTGGATTATAAAAACGCTAAATTAGCTATGAAAAATCCAAGTATCCAAAAATATAAAATATTGGTAGAGAATAAGGAAACAGAGGTAACAAAGAGGGTTTTTAATAAAACTTATTTCTTTGGGACTGATTCCCACGGAAGAGACCTCTTCATAAGGGTTCTTTATGGAGCAAGAATATCACTTACAGTAGCAATAGTAGCTACCCTGGTAAATTTCTTTATTGGAATATTTTACGGTGGAATATCTGGATATTTAGGTGGAAGGGTAGATGCAGTAATGACGAGAATAATGGATATAATAAGTACAATTCCATTACTGCTGTATGTAATCTTACTTATGGTAATTATTGCTCCAGGATTAAAAACCATTATAATAGCCATGGGTATTACCTTCTGGGTAAGGATGGCAAGGATTGTAAGGGGTCAAACCTTAAGTATAAAACAACATGAATATGTTATGGCTGCTAAAACTCTAGGAGCCAATAATTTTAGGATACTTAGCAGACATATCATACCAAATGCAATGGGACCTATCATCGTATCACTGACTATGATGATACCAAATGCAATATTTACAGAATCATTTTTAAGTTTTATAGGGCTTGGAGTAAGTGCTCCCCAGGCATCATGGGGAACGTTGGCCAGTGATGCCTTGCCGGGAATAAGAAGTTATCCATATCAATTGCTTTTTCCATCAATGGCAATAAGTATAACAATGCTTGCATTTAACTTTTTAGGGGATGGACTTAGAGATGCGTTGGATCCAAGATTAAGAAAATAGGGGGGAAACATGGAAAAATTAATTGAACTTAAGGACGTAAAAACTTCATTTTTTACCCACCTAGGGGAAGTACAGGCTGTAAGAGGTGTAAGTTATAGTTTAAATAAAGGAGAAGCCTTGGGGATTGTAGGAGAATCAGGAAGCGGAAAGAGTATCACCTCTATGTCTATAATGGGACTGCTGCAATATCCAGGAACTGTAAAAAGTGGTGAGATAATCTTTAAAGGGGAAGACCTGTTAAAGAAGAATAAGAAAGAAATGATGAGTGTAAGAGGAAATGAGATAGCTATGATATTTCAAGACCCGATGACCTCATTAAATCCTGTATATACTGTAGGGGACCAGATTATGGAGGCTATTAGAAAACATCAAAATGTATCTAAAGCCGAAGCCCTGGAAAAGGCCATTGAGATGTTAACGTTGGTAGGAATACCTGATCCGGCAAAAAGGATAAAAGCCTATCCCCATGAATTCAGTGGCGGAATGAGGCAAAGGGTAATGATTGCCATAGCTCTTTCATGTGAACCGGATCTGCTTATTGCTGATGAACCAAGCACAGCACTGGATGTTACTATCCAGGCTCAAATATTAGATCTTATGAAGGAACTGAAGGATAAATTAAATACATCTATAGTGCTCATAACTCATGATCTGGGGGTAGTAGCCGATGTATGCTCCAGGGTATTGGTTATGTACGGCGGACTTATCATGGAGGAAGGAAAGGTAGAGGATATATTCTACAACCCAAAACATCCATATACAGTAGGATTATTAAAGTCTATACCTAAAATAGAGAGTAAAGAAAGGCTGGTACCGATAGATGGGACACCGCCAGATCTATTACACCCTCCAAAGGGATGCCCGTTTGCAGCAAGGTGTGAACATGCTATGAATATATGTATGGAGGAGCAGCCAGAATTTTTCCACTGTGGAGAGGGGCATAGATCTATGTGCTGGTTACTTCATCCAGATTCTCCTAAAGTGGAATTAAAGGGAGGGGTAAGGTAGATGGAGAATAAAAATGATAATACTCTGATAGAGGTAAAAAATCTAAAAAAATACTTTTCTAAAAATACAGGTTTTTTCAAAAAAAAGATGCAGCATCTAAAAGCTGTGGATGACATTAGTTTTCATATAAAAAAAGGTGAAACTTTTGGACTGGTAGGGGAGTCAGGGTGCGGGAAATCTACAACTGGAAGAACTATAATAAGACTCTATGATGTAACTGGCGGAGATATAATATATGATGGTAAAAATATAAGTCACCTGAATGAAAGGGAATTAGAGCCCTATAGAAGAAAGATTCAGATGATCTTTCAAGATCCATATGCGTCATTGAATACCAGGATGACAGTAGGGGATATCATAGGAGAACCCCTGGATATCCATAATCTGGCAAAGGGTGAAGCGAGACAGAAAAGAATATATGAACTATTAGATACAGTAGGGCTGAGTAAGGAACATGCCAGCAGATATCCCCATGAATTTAGTGGAGGACAAAGACAGAGGATAGGAATAGCCCGTGCACTGGCTGTAGAACCAGAATTTATAATCTGTGATGAGCCTATCTCTGCACTGGATGTATCGATCCAAGCTCAGGTAGTAAATATGCTGGATGACCTGCAAAAAAAATTGGGGTTGACCTATCTATTTATAGCTCATGATCTGTCCATGGTAAAACATATCTCCGATAGGATAGGGGTACTGTATCTGGGTAAGATGGTAGAGATAGCAGAATCAGATGCTCTCTATGACAAACCCATCCATCCATATACAAAAGCCCTGCTTTCATCTATACCTATCCCAGATCCAGAACTGAATGCCAAAGTGGACAGGGAAATATTGGTGGGAGATGTACCCAGCCCATTGAATCCGCCTAGTGGATGCAGGTTTAGAACCAGGTGTAGATATGCTGAAGGGATCTGTAGTGAAAAGGAACCATTGTTAGAAGAAGTAGCTCCTGGAAGGTTCGTAGCTTGTCATTTTTCCAAGGAATTTTATGAGGGAACAAAAAAATAAAGGATTCCATAGAAGTAATAGGTATAATGACTTATCGCTTTAGTGATGGGTTTTTAAGCAACAACGTTTATCAATTTATTTGAGGAGGAAATTTATGAAGAAAATCTTTTATGCAGTGACACTTCTGATGGCGGTATTACTTACTGCTTGTGGAGGAGAAAAAGAAAAAACTAAGGAAACGGATACAGCAGCAGTGGAAAAGCAAGTAGAACAGGTGATGATATTTAACTTAGGGGCAGATCCTAAATCAATGGATCCTCAGCTGAACTCTGCAACAGATGGTGGAATAATTATAAATAATACTTTTGAAGGTCTTATGAGAGTAGATGCCAATGGAAAAGCTCAGCCGGCAGGTGCAGAATCTGTAGATGTTTCAGATGATAAGATAACTTATACATTCCATCTTAGAAAAGATGCTAAATGGTCTGACGGGAAGCCTGTAACAGCAGCAGATTATAAATATGCCTGGTTAAGAGCATTGGATCCGGCAGTAGCTTCTGAATATTCATTCCAACTTTATTATATCAAAGGCGGACAGGAGTTCTTCGAAGGAAAAGGAACTAAAGAAGATGTAGGCTTAGAAGCAGTGGATGACTATACTTTTAAAGTAACGTTAAAAGCTCCTACAGCATACTTTTTAGACCTGGTAACATTCTATACATTTATGCCGGTTAGAGAAGATGCAGTAGTTCAAAAACCAGAAGGATGGGCAAAGGATCCTAGTATCACCCTTTCAAATGGTCCATTCAAAATTTCTGAATATCATATGAATGACAAAGTTATCTTAGTTCCAAATGAAAACTACTGGAATAAAGACAGTGTTAAATTAGACAAGATCGTTATGACTATGATTGTTGATATCAGTACAGCTATGACAGCATATGACAGTAATGAAGTGGATGTATTGATCACAGTACCTACTCCGGAAATTCCAAAGAGACAGGTGGAAGACCCAACTTTCCATATAGTACCTTATTTAGGAACATACTACTATATCTTTAATGTAAACAAAGCACCAACTAACGATATCAATGTAAGAAGAGCTCTTACTTTAGCTATCGACAGAGAACAGATTGTAACTGAAGTTTCTAAAGGCGGGCAGCAACCGGCTACTGGATTTGTTCCGACTGGATTAGTGGATTCACAAGGAAATGACTTTAGAGCAACTGCAGGAGATTATGGAATTTCTACTACTGCTGATGTAGAAAAAGCAAAGGAATATTTGGCTAAGGCCGGGTATCCAAATGGTGAAGGAATGGCACCAGTTGAACTTATCTATAACACAAGTGAAGGGCATAAGGCAATAGCTGAAGCAATCCAAGAGATGTGGAAGAAGAATTTAGGGATCGAAGTTAACTTAGTAAATCAAGAGTGGGCTGTATTCCAAGATACCAGACATGTAGGAAACTTTGAAGTAGCAAGAGCCGGATGGATTGGAGACTACAACGACCCTATGACATTCTTAGATCTATGGACTTCTTATTCAGGAAACAACGATGCACAATGGAGTTATACTAAAGGAGATTTCCCTGAGAACAAGAAATTTGATGTATTAATTGAAAACTCAAAAGTAGCTCAAGGTGAAGCTAGAGATAAGGACCTTTATGGGGCAGAAAAAATCCTAATGGATGAATTAATCACTATGCCTATCTACTACTATACAGGTGTAATCATGGTTAAAGACAAGATTAAAAACTGGGAAAGAGATATCTTAGGTACTTGGTACTTTGGAAATATCGAAATAACAGAATAGACACTCTTCCTTCCTATGGTGTTTTCAACGATTATCGAAATTAAGTTTATAAAAACTTAATTTGCAAATGTCGACTTAAATACAAGGAAACCAAAAAGAAATAGAAAAGTATAAAAAAAAAGCCTCCTAAAAGTATAAATACTTTTAGGAGGCTTTTTATATAGATTTTAAAAAAAAGTTTGCCTTAAACCCTGGTTTAAGATGTATACTCAATATATAAGAAATTAAGAGGTGATCTATGACAATAAATGAGGCAGCAAAACATTTTCGAATATCTAAGTCTAAACTGAGGTATTATGAAAAACATGGAGTGATCAGGGAGATTGCCAGGGATAAGAATGGCAACAGAGTCTATACAGACAATGACCTGATTTGGATAGATTTTTTTCTCAATCTCAAGGATACCGGGATGTCACTCAAGGAGATAGTGTATTACATAGGATTAAAAAAAGGCGGCAAACAAACCATCATGGAAAGAAAGGAAATTTTATTAAATCATGTAGATATAATACAGGAAAAGATAGAGGAACTGAATCTGATAAAAAAAGAGGTATTGGAACAGGTAAAAAGATATGAAAATGAGGAAGGAAACTGTATCATAAGATCAAATATCTATAGGGAAGATGAATGTAAATAAAATATAGGAGGAAAAAGATGTTAAATTTTAAATTTTACAACCCAACACAGATTGTATTTGGAAAGAAAGGTATTGAAAAGATAGATGGTTTAGTACCGAAAAATTCCCGTGTACTGATCACATATGGAGGAGGGAGTGTCAAAAGATTTGGGACTTTGGATATGGTAGTTGCGGAGTTAAAAAAATCAAACAGGGAAATATTTGAATTCGGGGGGATAGAACCCAACCCTAAATTTGAGACTCTGATGAAAGCTGTCAAATTAGTGAGGGAGGAGAAGATAGATTTCATTCTGGCTGTTGGAGGAGGCTCTGTTATAGACGGGACTAAATTTATAGGGATAGCTTCTTGCAAGGATGAATATATTGGAAAAGAGGAGGAGTTATTAAAGTTTGGATTTAGAGGAGTTCCTGTAGAGAGAGCTATTCCATTTGGAACTGTGGTAACTTTACCGGCAACAGGTTCAGAGATGAACAGTGGAGCGGTAATAAGTCATAGGAAGGATAAGTTGGTTGTTTCCAGCAATAAATCATTTCCAATATTTTCTATCTTAGATCCGGAACTTACATATACCTTACCTGAGACTCAGGTAGCCAATGGGATTGTAGATACATTCATCCATACGGTAGAACAATATGTTACCTATCCGGTAGATGCTAAGTTTCAAGACAGGACGGCAGAGGGAATCTTGCAGACATTGATAGAGATAGGTAAGGAAACCATAGAAAATCCTACTAACTATGAGGCCAGGGCAAACTTAGTATGGTCGGCTACAATGGGGCTGAATGGGCTTATTGGTGCTGGAGTACCTCAGGACTGGTCGGTACATATGGTAGGTCATGATCTGACTGCTATATTTGGAATAGATCATGCCAAGACCCTGGCTGCAATCTTACCTGCTACCTGGAAGGTAAGGAAGGTTGAAAAGTTTGAAAAACTCCTGCAATATGCAGAGAGAGTATGGGACATAAGAGAGGGAACTGATGAAGAGAGGGTAGATTCAGCTATCACAAAAACTGAGGAGTTTTTTCATAGTTTAGGTATTACAACTAAGTTATCCGATCACGGGGTAGGAGAAGATGATATAGATAATATTATTAGTTCTTTAGAATCCCATGGGATGATAAAATTATCGGAAAGAGGAGATCAAACTCTAGAGATAACAAGGGAAATCATAGAAAGAGCACTATAAAAATTAAAAGGGAGTCTGCTAAAATAGCAGACTCCTCTCTGATTTTATATTTTACATTCCCTGGCTGGCAGCCATAAGGAATGGAACAATTTGTTTTTTTCTGGATACTACCCCGTCTAACCAGGCAGTCCCATCTTCTAATTGTACATTAAATCCTTTTTCTACTAATTCAATGGAAGAACCCAAAGCTAAAATTTTAGAACCATTGTTTACTATATCGGTCATAACCAGTAAAAATAAATCATAGTTATTTTTTTCGATCATCTCATCCATAGCAGCTTCTAAATTTCCTCTGTTATTGAGTAATCCTTCTATATCAACTGTATTTATCTGTGCCACAGCAGTCTGGAACTTACCCATAGAAAATTCTTTCATATCCATAGTTATGATCTCAGCAGGAGTTTTGTCACCCAATGAAGTTCCTGCAATCAGCATCTCCATCCCGTATTTTTCGTAGTCAAGCTCTGCAATGACAGCTAATTCCTTAGCCGCTTCCACATCTTTTGGTGTACAGGTAGGAGATTTGAATATCAATGTATCCGATAAGATAGCACTCAGCATAAGCCCGGCTACAGTTTTATCAGGAGTAATCCCTTCCTCTTTGTACAAGCCGTAAACTATTGTACAGGTACAGCCAACAGCTGCAGCCCTGATCATAAGCGGCTCAGAAGTCTCAAAATTTCCAAATTTATGATGATCTACTATCTCTAATATTTTAGCAGTTTCAATCCCGTCTACTGATTGAGAGTTCTCATTGTGATCTACTAAGATAACTTCATTTTTCCCGAAATTCATAATGTGCTTGGATCTGATAGTGGAAAATATAGTCCCGTCTTCATCTACAACCGGGAAATTGGTTTGAGAAGAGTCTCTCATAATATCTTGAATATCTTCTATAAAATCAGTAGTTTTAAAATGGAAGAAATTTTTATGTTTTAAGATAGCCTTTACAGGTACCGAATGAGAGATCATCTTAAATGTTTTAAAGATTCCCCTGTTAACTCTGACAAGTGGTATATTTATATCGTAATCAGGGATCTCATCATGCTCATCTACACATAAAAATATGATTTTTGCTCCGGCTTTTTCAGCATTTTTAATATGCCCGGAAAAAAGGGTGGTGATTACCACATCTCCCTCAGAAATTTTAGCTAATTCAGAAACGCCTCTCAGTCTTCCCTCTATCTTACCTGTAGGATATACCCCGTTGAGAACAACAGCATCTTCCTTTAAAGTTTCCCAGACATTTTCAAATGTTGTTTCATAATCAAAGAAGATATCTCTGGTACTCATCTCTAAATATGCATTTGCAATCTCCGATATATGGATCATATTTTCTAATTTATTGTTTTTATTTACAACAGGTAAACTTGAATAATTTTCAGTGGTCATGATTTCCAATGCTTTTTGAATGGAGTCAGTTTCTTTTATCAATTCCTTTTCGACCTTAGTCAGATCTTTTACCTGTGGTTTTATAGTAGTAAGCAGCTGTGGTGTCGCTACATTAAAATGATTTAAAATAAATTCAGTTTCCTTGTTTAATTGTCCTAGTCTGACAGCCTTGGTATTAAGTCCTAATTGCTCCTTAAGGTTAGAATATGCAATAGCTGAACATATAGAGTCTGTATCTGGGTTCTTATGTCCAAAAATTAAAACCTTGTCCTTCATTGTTGACCTCCTAAAATTATAGTAAAATATCAGAAACCTTATCCATTACAGATAGAAACTCCTAATTTACTGTGTTTATATATTTTTTTAACCTAACTATATTACCATTTTAATCACTAAATAACAAGAGTAAGTTATAACTAAAAACGAACAATGAGGTTGGAAGAATTAATCGAAACTCACTATGCTCAGACAATCGAATATTTTTCATAATCTTTTATTCATACTAAAATTAATGATATTTTTATAATGCCATTAAGGGCGACTATAAATTTTAGTAGGAAATCATAGTGAATTTTCTTGACAATAATTTAGTCCTTATGCACAAAATAAAAGGGATAAAAATCTATGATATCTGTGTCAGCTGTTTAAATTTTATGATATAATTTAGTATAAAAAAGATATTTTGAGGAGAAGACTGATGATAAAAGATAAAAAAAATATAAGAGCAGAGATAGAGAAAATAAGGGAAGAGTTACATAGACATAACTACCACTACTATGAAAAAAATGAAAGTTTGATCTCAGATGTAGAGTATGATAAATTGTTAAAAAAATTAGAAAAATTAGAGGCAGAAAATCCTGAATACAGGGTAAAAAACTCTCCTACCCTGATTGTAGGAGGAGGGGTAAAGGACACTAAATTTACGAAAGTTACCCATAAAAAACCAATGCTGAGTCTGTCCAACACCTATAATTTAGGAGATTTAGAAGATTTTGATAAGAGGATAAAAAGAATTTTAAACAAAGACAGAGCAGAGAATGAAAATATCCGGGTAGATTATGCATTGGAACTAAAATTAGACGGGATTGCCGTAAGTATTCACTATGAAGACGGACGTTTAATCCAGGCTGTAACCCGTGGAGACGGGAAAGTAGGAGAGGATGTAACTGAAAATATAATGCAGATAAGATCCATTCCTAAATACCTGAAGGAAAATGTATCTATAGAGGTCAGAGGAGAGATCGTATAGCCATTGACTGAATTTGAATCATTGAATAAAAAAAGATTGGAGTCAGGAAAGGAAATCTTTGCTAATCCTAGAAATGCAGCCGGTGGAACCCTGCGTCAAAAAGACGCTGCCATTGTAGAAGAGAGAAATTTGGATGCCTATATATATTATTTAGGGGACAGTGAAGAATTAGGATTTGAAACTCATATTGAGAGTATAAAATATTTGGAAGAACTGGGATTTAAAACAACCAAGGTCTATGATCTGTGTGAAACCATAGAATATCTTGGAACCAGAATAAAATACTGGGGGAATGAGAGAAATAACTTAGATTATGAGACCGATGGACTGGTAATAAAGGTAAATAACTTGAGCCTGTACGATGAATTAGGGACCACAACCAAGGCACCTAGATGGGCTATCTCCTATAAATTTCCTGCTAAACAGGTGACTACAAAATTATT